>NZ_JANSIH010000370.1:0-19503 GCF_047462075.1 Synechococcus sp. R55.2 | reverse complement strand
TAGATCCCCCACCGTACCCCCACCACCGCCCAGTACAAGGGATCCCTTCCTTGGGCGTGAGCTGTCCTCGCCGCCTGCAATTGCCCAGGATCGGCTGCCCCCACCTGGAAGGCAAACGATCCACTCACCGGATGGGAATCGGCAGAAATGGCCCGCCAACTGACGATGTAAACTCCCTCTGGGATCTCCTGGGGCAGATCCCCCTGCGGCGCGTTGCCGGTGCTCACCACGTTTTCCAAAGCTAGCGCCCGTCCGCTGCTACCCAAAACCTGGAGTTGCGTGATCCGCACCGGCTCATTGAAGACCAGCCGCACCTGTGTCGGCGCTTCCTGCAGCACCGCCCCATCCTCTGGGAAGGTGGAGAGCAAGCTGGCATGGGCAAAAGCGGGCTGGATCCCGGCCACCCACAGCAAGGCGCAGAGGATCCCAGACCAAATCCAAGCAAAACCCCTTTTGGGATGAAACATGCTCCTAAGCAGACCGCTTAGCGGGTACCGTGACCATGCCCATGTCCATGCCCGTGGCCGTGCCCATGTCCACTGTCTCCACCTGTCAGCTTCAGCAGCGGAGCCGGCTCCGGCAAACTGTTGGGATCCTCGCCAGGCTGAGCCACCTGAATCCAGCGGTACATGCCCTGCTCGCACTCCTGAATCACTGGGATGGGGATGACCTCACCGGGGCGATTCGGCAGCTTGAGGCTGATGCTGAACTCATCCATGAACTCATCGGGCAGCGAGCCGCCGCTCCAGATCACCTCGGCAACCGTTTCGGTAATCATCTTCCCATGCGACTCATAGGGGGTCTCCAGCGGCTTTTTGACCGTCTCGATTTTCCACAGGGGATGCACCATCGGCTTCACAGAGACGAATCCCTCCGGAATCTGCACCCGCAGGCGCACGGTCGGGGATCCATCGCAGCCATGGGGCACCCGAAAGGTGAGCTTGGCAAAGCTGCCCGCCGGGGCCTCTTTGGGATGGACGGTGACATGGGCCCAGGCAGAGGAAAGGGGTAAAAAACTCATTCCCAGGGCCAGCAGAGATTTCTTGGCCAGGGTCAAGTAACTTTGCAGACTGAACATTCGCAGATGCTCCTTACAAGCCTGTAGAGAAAGAGAAAAATGCAGTGTTTGTTGGTCAAAACCTAGGGGTGGTGATGGGATCCGTGGGATTCCGTTACGCTCATGCTGTGCTGTCCCCAACTGGAGAGGCCCATCGACACCAGGCCGGCGCTGGCCAAACCCATCGACACCAGCCCGAAGGAGAGCGCCCCCATAGCCACTAGGCCAATGGAGAGGATGCCGTGGGTCACCACGCCGATGGCCACTACCCCATGGGCAGAAATGCCCACCGCCACCAAGCCATGGGCTCCCACGCCAACCGACAAGATTTTGCGGCGGGATCCCTTCCCTTCACATCCCTGCTCGTGAGGCAGCCGCTCCACTGGTCTCCCCTGGAGCAGGGCTGGATCTTGAGTCCTCTCTTTGGACACTAGCCTCTACTCCAGTTGTGCTCAGCGCGATCCAAAACGTAGGCCGCCACCGCCTCGATCTCCTCCGGCTTGAGAATCTTGGCAAAAGCCGGCATGGCCCCTTTGCCGTTTCTCACTTGGGCCTGGATCAGCTCAGGGGTGTCTACGTGGTACTCATGAAGAGCCGCCAGAGAAAGGTTTTTCGCTGCCACCAAAGTGTTGCGCCCGTTCAAGTGACAACCCACACATTTGGCCTGAAAGACCTTGGCTCCCAAGGCCAAATCAGGCTCAGCAGAAGCCATTTGCGGGCCTAAAAAGAGGGCAAATACTGCCACCAAAAGCCCGATAAAAAGGTTGATCATTCGCATTTTCATCTCAGGGACTGACCGAAAACTAGCCTTTAAGGCCCGCCCATTATCCCAAGCCCGTTGGGCCAGGTCAAAAGACAGCCTGTCGAGTTTCCCCCGGCTACTATAAGGTCAGGCTCCCCCGAAGCCATGAGCGGTCTGCCCCCCGATTTCATTCAGTTGGTGCGCCAAAAGGCCGACCTCGTGGAAGTGGTGGCCGAAAAAGTGGTGCTGCGCAAGCAGGGAAAGAACTTCGTTGGGCTTTGCCCTTTCCACAACGACCACAAACCCAGTTTTCAGGTCAGCCCCAGCAAGCAGATCTACAAGTGCTTCTCCTGCGGGGCAGGGGGAGATGTGCTGCGCTTTGTCATGCAGACCGAGCATCTCTCCTTTGCTGAGGCCGTGCGCCACTTGGCGCGGCGATACCACATACCTCTGCCCACCCGCAATCCCGAGGCGCAGCCCTTGGGATCCCTTGATGAGCGGGAGCTCTCCCACCGGGAAAAGCTGCTGGAGATTTTGGCCATGGCTGCCGATTTTTATCGGCATGCCCTCCGATCCCAGCTAGGATCCGCCGCCCGCCAGTACCTGCACAGCCGCCACCTGAGCGAAGAAACTTTGCAAAAATTTCAAATCGGCTTTGCTCCCCCCGGCTGGCAATCTCTCTACGAATACTTGGTCAACCACAAGCGCCAACCGGTCAAACTTTTAGAAGAGGCTGGATTGCTGGTTCCCCGCCAGCAGGGATCCGGCCACTACGACCGCTTTCGCAACCGGATCATGCTGCCCATTTTCGATGTGCAGGGGCGGGTGATCGGGTTTGCCGGCAGAGCCTTGGGGGAGTCAGGACAGCCCAAGTACCTCAACTCTCCAGAAACAGAGCTCTTCAACAAAAGCCAGGTGGTCTATGGCCTCAACTTTGCCCGCGATGCCATTGCCAAGGCCGATCAAGTCCTGGTGGTGGAAGGCTACTTCGATGTCATCGCCCTGCATCAGGCGGGGGTTGCCTATGCCGTAGCCGCTATGGGCACCGCTTTGACGCCCCACCAGGTGAAGATCCTGCTGCGCTACACCCAATCGAAGCGGCTGATCCTCAATTTTGATGCGGATCGGGCCGGTTTGAACGCCGCCAACCGAGCCATTGAAGCCGTTGAAGAACAAGCGCGGCGCGGAGAAATTGAGCTGCGCATTCTCACCCTTCCTGAGGGCAAAGATGCTGACGAGTTTTTGCGGGAGTACAAGAGCTCGGCCCCGCCGACGCGAGCGGTTTCTGAACTGCAAACCCTGATCGAGCAAGCTCCCCTGTGGCTGGATTGGCGAATTGAACAGGTGCTGGCCGGTCGGGATCTGAGCCGGGCCACCGATTTTCAGCAGGCCCGTCAAGCCCTTGTGCAACTGCTGGCCGGTTTGGGTGGACAATGGCGCTCTTTGTATTTGCACAAAGTGGCAGAATTGCTCAGCCGCGGCAACGGTCGCCTCAGTCGAGACTTGGAAGAAGACCTGCGCCGAGCGGTGCGGCAGTACCGCTGGGCCAAACCCCGGCAACCTTCCCTCAATAAGGGATCCAAACTCTTGCAGTCGGAGTCCCATCTTTTGCAGATCTTTCTGCATTTTGGCGAGTATCGCCGCGAAATTCGGCAAACTTTGCTGGAGCGGGAGCTGCAATTTAGCTTTCGCCCCCACCGCGAGTTGTGGCAGCGGATCTTGGAGCTGATCTCGGCTCAGCCGGAGCTGGAAGACCGGGGAGAGACTTTGCTGACGGCTTTGCGCACCCTCTGTGCCCAAGATGAGCAGCTCAACGAGCGCCTCAGCCATCTGCTCTGGTTGGACGAAAATACCCGCGTAGCCCTGATGCGTCCACGGATGGTGGTGCGGGCCGCCATTGCCAACATGGAGCTGGAAATTCGCCAGAAGCGCTACCGCTACTGGACCCAACTGTGGGATCAAGCCTTTTCCGAAGGCAACACTGCCCTGGCCGCCCAGTACCAGGCCAGCATCCAGCAGGAATACCAAGCGATTCAGGCGCTGCAGCGGCAGGTGCAACTGAGCCTGGAAGACATGTCGGAAACCCCACTGGCCGAAGATTTATAGTCATTTCGATTCAAACTAGGACACTAAACCCATAACCCCATACGCGGCCAGAAGGCTTCTCTCTATAGCCCGAGTGTCTCACCCTAAACTGAACAGACTGTAGTGGCTGATGGACGGCCTGTTGGTGCTCAAAAGGGCTTCGCTCCCCTAGCGCGAGATCAGCTCCGCTTGCAACCGCTCCCGGGCCACCTGCAAAGCCTCTGCCAATTTCTCCGGCTGTTTGCCCCCAGCTTGGGCCAAGTTGGGCCGTCCGCCGCCGCCCCCTCCGGTGAGTTTGGCAATCTCGCCGATGAAGGATCCCGCCTTCAGGCCAAGTTGCTGCACAGCAGGGCTAAAGGCAGCCACCAGGCTGACCTTGCCGGCTTCCGGCACCGATCCCAGCACCACTGCCCCTTCCCCCAGCTTGTGGAGCAGATGCTCGGCAGCGGTTTTGAGGGCCTCAGGGGTGGTGGATCCCAGTTCTGCCACCAACACCTTAAGATCTCCGACGGCAACCGCCTGGGCCAGCAGACCTTCGGCCTGTAGCAAGGTCAACTGGCTGCGCACCTCCTCCAGCTCCTTCTGAGCAGCTTTCAGCTCCGCCTGTAGGGCGGCAACCCGCTCCGGCAGTTCCTGGGGCTTGGCTTTGAATTGGGCGCTCAGCTCCCGCACCACCCTGTCCCGTTCGTTCAGGTATTCCAGCACAGCCGGCCCGGCCACGGCCTCGATGCGGCGGATCCCGGCAGCCACTCCAGTCTCGGCGATGATCTTGAACAGGCCAATCTCAGCGGTGTTGTTGACATGGGTGCCACCGCACAGCTCCATCGACACCCCCGGAAAGTCGATTACCCGCACCTCGGCGCCGTATTTTTCCCCGAACATGGCCACGGCACCTCTGGCTTTGGCTTCGGCCAGGGGCATGATCGCCACCTGAGCAGCATGGGCCTCGGCGATCCAGGTGTTCACCAAGTTCTCGATCTGTTCCAGCTCCTCAGGGGTGACTGGCCGGGATAGGGTGAAATCAAAGCGCAGCCGGTCAAAGGCCACCAGGGATCCCGCCTGACCAATCGAGGGATCGACAATTCTTTTCAGGGCCGCCTGCAGCAGGTGGGTGGCGGTGTGGTGAGCTTGGGCGCGCCGCCGACAGGCCAGGTCGATTTGGGCTTGGACGGGATCCCCCACCCGCAGGATCCCGCGTTCCACACGGCCAAAGTGAACGAACAGATCCCCTTGCTTTTGCACATCTTCAATCCGCACCAGCAGGCCATCCCCGGAGAGGTAGCCCCGGTCGCCAATTTGCCCGCCGGACTCGGCGTAGAAGGGCGTGCGATCCAAAACGATCTGCACCGCTTGCCCTGCCTCCACTTGGGGCACCGATTTTCCCTCGACCAACAGGGCCTCGACCACGCCGCGGGCGGAAGATTGGCTGTATCCCAAAAACTCCGTTTGGCTGAGGAAATCCGCCAACTCGTCCAGGGATCCCTGGGCTGTGAGGTCGATGGTTTGGTGGGCGGCGCGGGCCCGCTGCCGCTGTTTCTCCATCTCTTGCTCAAAGCCCTCCAGATCCACGCTGAAGCCGTGTTCCTGGGCAATTTCTTGGGTTAGCTCCAGCGGAAAACCGTAGGTATCGAAGAGCTTGAAGGCGTCGGCGCCGGAGATCTGCTTTGGCGAGCTGCTGTCACGGCGGGAAGATTCGACGGCAGTAAACAAATCCAGCAGTAGCCGTTCCCCCCGCTCCAGGGTTTTGAGAAACTGCTCTTCCTCCCGTTGCAGCTCGGTCTTGATCAGGGTTTCTCGCTCCCGCACCTGAGGATAGGCAGCCTCGGCCAACTGAATCGCGGTCTCGATTACCGGGATGGTGAAGGGCTCGCCAATCCCCAGCAATCGCCCGTGGCGCACCATTCGCCGGATCAGCCGCCGCAGCACATAGCCCCGATCCACATTGGAAGGGAGCACCCCATCGGCAATCAAGTGCATCACTGCCCGCGCGTGATCCCCGATCACCTTCAGAGAGATCTGCTGCTCCGGGTCGGCCTTGGAGTAGTTCAGCCCGGCGATCCCAGCCGCCGTTTGAATGATGGGAAAGATCAAGTCCGTCTCGTAGTTGTTGGGCACCCCCTGCAACACTTGGGCCAACCGCTCCAACCCCAGGCCGGTGTCGATGTTTTGCTTGGCCAGCGGCATCAGGTGACCTTCGCTATCCCGGTTCAGCTCCATGAACACCAGGTTGTAGATCTCCAGAAAGCGGGAGTCATCCTCCAAATCGATCCGCTCATCCCCCAGCTCTGGCTTGAAGTCGTAGTAGATCTCAGAACAAGGGCCACAGGGGCCAGTGGGGCCGGCAGCCCAGAAATTATCCGCCTCTCCCATGCGCTGGATGCGGTGGGCCGGGATCCCTATCTCATCTCGCCAGAGGGCAAAAGCCTCCTCATCTTCGCGAAAGACGCTCACCACCAGCCGTTCCGGGGGCAGGCCGAACACCTCCGTCACCAGCTCCCAGGCCCAGGCAATGGCCTCCTTTTTGAAGTAGTCGCCAAAGCTGAAGTTGCCCAGCATCTCGAAGAAGGTGTGGTGGCGCGCCGTTCGGCCCACATTCTCGATGTCGTTGGTGCGCACACATTTCTGGGCCGTTGTAACCCGTGGGTACTCCGGATCCCGTTGCCCCAGGAAAATGGGCTTAAAGGGCAACATGCCGGCAATGGTCAGCAGCACCGTCGGATCTTCCGGCACCAAGGAGGCGCTGGGCAACACCTGGTGGCCCCGCTGAGCGTAGAAGTCCAGAAAAGTTTGCCGAATGGCGGCACCGGAAAGCGCTGGAAACATGACAGGCGAAGATGGCTGTATTCATCAATTCTAAGTTTTCCCTCTGCAGGGCAGTCCAGCCCTTGTTGTTCTCCTCTGTTCCACCAAACCCCATCCGCCGAAAACCTAAGCGATTTGTCCGATTAACCTCAGGGCGGGCAGACGCTAAGATCAGCCTATCTGAGGCAGTTGTGCAAGATTTGTTTCTTCTTGGTCTAACCTGTATGTATCTCTCACAACTTGCCTGCCGACTTCTTGGCTCCGTCTCGGTTGTCCGGATCGCCAGCCGGTAACCCCAAACTGGTATGCCCAACTGCTACTGCCTTAACCCTGCCTGTTTGCACCCGGAAAACCCGGCGGACGCTTCTACCTGTGCCTCTTGTGGCCATCCCCTCCTGCTGCGCAATCGCTACCGGGCCTTCAAGCGCATCGGCCAGGGGGGATTTGGCTCTACCTTTTTGGCGCGGGATGAGGACATGCCCTCCAAACCTTGGCGGGTGATCAAGCAGTTGCGCCCGGTCGAGGGATCCCCGCAACTGGCCAAGCTGGCGGAGGAGCTCTTCAATCGCGAGGCCCAAGTGTTGGAGCGCCTGGGCGAACATTCGCAGATCCCCAAGCTCTACGCCCACTTCCAGGAAGGCGGCAAGTTCTACTTGGTGCAGGAATTTATCCAGGGCACCACCCTCTCCCAAGAAATGCGTCGCAATGGGCCCTTTTCCGAAGAACAAACCCGGCAGGTGATGCAGGAGGTGCTGCTGATCCTCAGCTATGTCCACAGCCAAAACACGGTTCACCGAGACATTAAACCTGCCAACCTCATTCGCCGCAAAGAGGATCAGCGGCTGGTGCTGATCGACTTTGGGGCCGTAAAGGAACTGGGGCCAGCCCAGGAGCAGGCGGCAGAAGTGACAGCAATCCGCTCCCTTGGCTTTTCTCCCCCGGAGCAAGTAGCCGGCCAGGCGGTCGGTCCCTCTAGCGATCTCTATGCCTTGGCTGCCACCTGCATCAACTTGATGACGTTGGAATCTCCGGCCAAGTTTTATAACCATGAAACGGGACAGTGGGATTGGTCGGATTGCCTGCAGCTCAGCCCGGAATTCGACGCCATTCTGCACCGCATGTTGCAGCCGGCCATCAACCAGCGCTTTGCCACCGCCACCGAGGTCTTGCGGGCGTTGCAAGGGATCCCGGTGGAAGAGGCAGGCGGCCCGATCTCTCAGCCGATTGTGTTGCCCAGCTCTCCCCTGTCTGCCAATCCCAGCACATCGGTGATCTCCGGCTACTGGGCCAAGCGCCGCTCGGGTGGTTTCTCGCCCACACCCCTACCTCAGTTCACTGCAGGGGGAATGACAGCCAGCAGCCCGGTATCCATCCCCTCTGAGTGGGGGAGCACCACCGGTTTCACCCAACTGGGCCGAGCCAGTAGCATCACAGGCGGCGGACGGATCAAGCCGGCCACCCCACCGCGGATCCCTTCCATGGCGGGAGCGGATCTGCGGGGAAAGTCCTTTGCCAACCAAAACTTGGCCGGCTATGATTTGCGCCGGGCCGATCTGCGGGGGGCCGATTTCTCAGGGGCCAACTTGCAGGGGGCGGATCTGCGCGGCATCCTCTTCAACACCCCTCAACCCTACTGGCTGCGGGTTTTGATCCAACTGTCTGGATCGGCCAAGACGTTGGGAGGGATCCTGACAGGCTTGGGGGGGCTGCTGGGCTCAGGGATCCTGGCCTTTTTGCTTGTCCGCCTGACCACGGGCAATTTGGTTTATGCGTTAGGAGCGGCTGGGATCGCCTTGGTGGTGGCCAGCTCGGTGATCTGGTCGATGGCCGGTGGGGTTCGTTTGGCTCGATACCCAGAAGAAAAGAGCAAGCGCTTTACCAACTTTTGCAAAGCGGATCTACGGGGGGCGCGGATGGACGAGAAGCTGCGGAAGTTTGCCCGCCGACAGGGGGCCATCTTGAGTTGACGCAGGGCGGATTGCGGATCTGGCGGATCTGGAATTTTGCGTTGCGATCTTTAACTTTATAGATCTTTAATAGTTTTATAGTTGTTTCAGGTTAGGATGAGACGTCTGGGCTACTGCTCGCGCCAGCGGGACGGAGTCCTTAGAAAAGCCTTCTGGCCCTCCGCATTATTGCCCCGCAATGCCATTGCTCCGCAACGCTGACGCGAAGACGCGACCGACGTCTTAGTGTGGGCACAGTGTCCTGGTTTGAATCGAGATGACTATAAACAAGAGATCAAGCCATCGAAGGGGGTGGAGAGGCCCATCTGCGAAGCGATTGATTGACCTGTTCCATCAAAGCTCGGCAGGCTACGGTTTTGCCCTGTTGCCGATCCCCAGCTTGGTCGTAAAAGACAATACCATCGGCCCGAGAAAGGCCCAACGCCAAGAACAACAGCTCCAAGACCCCAAAAGAAGCGGTCTCCAGCTCCGGCGCTCGATCCTTAAGCTCTGCCAGCGTGGTGTGGGCATCTTCCAGGTGGCCGAAGGCCGGGATCCACAGATGGGTCGTCGGCTGGGATCCCTCTGAGGATGAGTCGCCAGCAGCAGGATCCTCGACCACCCGCACCGTCAGCCAGCCGCCATCGGGGTAGCGCAAGGTGGTGTATTGCAGGTGATCCAGGTGTTGAGCCACCTGGGTGAGCACATCCGCCACCTGTTGCATTGCCGCCGTCGGGATCCCGTTTTGGGGAGCAGTATCCACAAGGGTTGCGGCCTGTGCTGCCAAACTAACCACCATGATTGACAACAATCCTCATCCACATCCAGAATAGATATTCGCAGCGATTGGGGCTGTAGTTCAATTGGTTAGAGCACCGCCCTGTCACGGCGGAAGTTGCGGGTTCGAGCCCCGTCAGCCCCGTACTCCTAAAACACTCTAGCTTAGTCGCTCTCCTGCAGCCTCATATCTCCAGACTGATCTGATTTCTGATGAAGACTGCTGCGCAACGCGGTCGGCCTGGGGTTTAAGCTTCGGCGGTGGGGCCACTCTAAAATGGGGCTTAGTCCAGGGGAAAAACCATGCAGTATCGCAGATTTGGGCGTACCGAGCTGTCTATGCCCGTGCTGAGCTGTGGTGGCATGCGCTATCAACACAGTTGGCAAGATACTCCTTGGTCAGGGATCCCAGCGGCAAGCCAGCAGAACCTGGAGGCGACGATTCGCCGGGCCTTGGAGGTGGGCATCAACCACATCGAAACTGCCCGCGGCTATGGCACTTCTGAAATGCAGTTGGGCCGCATTTTGCCGCTCTTTCCCCGGCAAGATCTGATTGTGCAGACGAAAATTGGCCCCAGCGCCGACCCGCAGCAGTTCCTGGCCAAGTTCGAGCAATCGATGAGCTACTTGAACCTCGATTATGTGGATCTGCTGGCCATCCACGGGTTGAATACCTGGGAAGACTTGGAGCACAGCCTGCGTCCAGGGGGGTGTCTGGAGGTGTGTCAGCGCCTGGTACGGCAGGGGCGGGTGCGTTTTGTCGGCTTCTCCACCCATGGGCCGACGGAGTTGATCGTGGAAGCCATACGGTCAGGGGGCTTTGATTACGTCAACCTACACTGGTACTTTGTCAACCAAACCAACTGGCCCGCCATTGAGGCTGCCGCCCAGCAGGATATGGGGGTATTCATCATCAGTCCCTCAGACAAGGGGGGCAGGCTTTACGATCCGCCCGCCAAGCTGGTGCAGCTGTGCCAACCTCTCAGCCCAATGGTCTTCAACGACCTGTTCTGTCTGTCCCATTCCCAGGTTCACACCCTCAGCATTGGGGCAGCTCGACCCAGCGATTTTGATGAGCACCTGCGGGCGGTGGAGCTGTTGGATCGGGCTGATGAGCTGTTGCCGCCGATCCTGGCCCGCCTAGAGCAAGCTTTGATCGAGCAGGTGGGGGAACACTACGCCAAAACTTGGCACCAGGGCCTGCCTCGCTACGACCAAACCCCCGGACAAGTGAATATCCCGTTCATTCTGCTGCTGCGCAATTTGGTCTTGGCCTATGACTTGGTGGACTATGCCAAGAGCCGTTACAACCTGTTGGGCAATGCCGGCAGTTGGCTCCCCGGCCAGCGGGCAGACAAAGTGGATGCCGAAGCCCTGCGACCTTATCTTATCCACAGCCCCCACCGCGACCGGATCCCGGCTTTGTTGCAAGAAGCCCATCGCCTGCTCTCTGGAGCTGAGGTGAAGCGCCTATCTCAGAGCTAGCTTGCTCAGGGATCCCCCCGTTTGACGGTATTAAAATGCTTCCGCAAGAGATTCAAGACTACATCGTTTTATTGAGAAACTCCGTGTTGCAAGAACAGTTACTGAGTTAGATGAGAGTCTGGCAACACTAGCCCCACCGCATCTGTAGACGCAAGAGGAGTACCATTGCGATGGCCAGCCTTTTACTGTGGCCTGTTTGGCATGGTTGTAGGTGATTGAGATAACAGTCGCCGACCTTTCGGATTGCCAACGGATGTGCCGTCACTTTTATCGGATAGGCCGCACTCTCTTGGATCTGGACGCTGCCAAAACCGTTCGGGATCAACCCACCTGGTTTGAGGCTCCATCTTAAGGTCAGGGGCAGGAACCTGTTTGCCAGCAGCCTCAATCCCCTTGGACAGAGTGCTCTCAGCCACCCAACCCCATCGCTTCAATTTGATGAATGTAGTCGGGGGGAAGCCCATGCTCTCGTGCCCCCTTCAAGATTCCTTGAAGATATCCCTCGCTTGGGATCAATGAATCATCAATGAATGAATCTCCCGCCACGTAAGTCATTGCTTCGATCACTTCACCCTCATCGCTTCGAACCTGAACCTGCTGGCGACGGTAATGACCTCCCGGAATTCCTTCATACCGATCCATCCTCTCCAGCCTGTCCGAGCTGCACAGATAGGCAACTCCCCACACAACCCCAGAGGGATCCCGGACAATGTTGGCCTTGCCGGTTCCATCGTTGCCGCGCTTGTTGAACGTAAGGCGGTATCCCTGCAAACGAGCACGCCTAGCTTCCTTGAAATCAACAGCACGGTGTCCCATCTGCTGGGCATCTAGGTTACTTCCGTATGCAAAATACCACTGCTCACTCATCTCTAGTTCCCTTGGTGTCGGGTGAACCCGCCTACCCAGAGTTACACTGAGATATTGAGCACATTAGCATCACGGGATCCCGCCCCTCCATGAGCTACTTGGTTATCGACACCGAGGGCAACCCCAACCTCAAAGAAATCGCCCTTATCGACAGCAGCGGCAAGCTTATTTACCATGCCTACACCCAAGAATACTCGCCCCACCACCCCCAGCCCAAACCTTTGGCCCAAATCGTTGCTGACCTGCGGCGCTTGGCACAAGGCAAGACTCTTGTTTTCCACCACGCAGAGCAAGACCTAAAAATCCTTAAACAAGCCTTTGAGCAAGCTAACCAAGAGTGGCTTTCTAACCCCGTTTTTTGCACTTGGCTAGCTGCCAAGGAATGTTTCCCCAACCTCCCCAGCTACAGTCTAGAGTATCTTAGCAAACATCTTAGTATCCAACTGGAGAGCGGCTATTTCAACTCCAAACTGGCCCACGACGCCAGCTACGATGCCCTCTTTACCTACCACCTCTATCGCCACCTCACCCACGCTCAGCTCAAAGCCCAGAATGTTCCCAATCCTTTCGCCAACAGCAGAGTTGACAATCCCTTTCAGCATTATCCCGACGAGACCACCATCTATCAGCCTCAGTACCAGCAGCTCACTGCCACCCTACAGGACATCCAACGGGATCCCAACCACCAGAGCCGAGGGGTTGTCTTACTGGGAGAACCTGGATCCGGCAAGACCCACCTGATCATGCGGGTGGCCCAAAACCTCCTGCGCCACAACCGTCTCCTGTTTATCCCTCAGCCCACCCATCCCGACAACATCTACCACCACATCTACAGCCACACCCTGGAATCCCTGCGCGAACGGGTAGATGCCCATCACCACACCCAGCTCGACTACTTGATTGCCAAGAGCTTTGTGGAAATCTTGAAAACCTTCCCCCAAACCTCAAAAACTGAAGAGTTTCTCTCCCTTCTCACGGCGGATCCCCTCAACCTCTTTCATTGCCTGGGAGCAGAAGGCACCGAGCGTCGTCGTCAACAATGGCAAGCCATTGAAAAACGGGTTCTGCGCTGGTGGGCAGAGCAAAACTTTCTCACCGGTTCCACCGAAAACATTCTCAAGGGCATCATCAAATACTGCAGCTACAGGGATCCCAACCGCCGTCACCAGATCATCCGCTGGCTCAGCGGTACCGACCTGGATCCTGAAGAAACCAACTTGATTGGGTTGCCCCCTTGGAGTGCAGATCTGGATCGCAACACCTTTGCCCTAGAAGGGATGAAAGTCATCGGCAGGCTTTCGCTGCTTGACCGACCTCTCATTATTGTCTTTGACCAATTGGAAGCTTTGGGCCGAGAAGAAAATCGAGATATCCTCCTCAACTTGGGCGATGCCCTGAAAGAGCTTTTTACCCGTATCCCCAACAGTCTGTTTATCCTCAATCTGTTCCCCGACCGTTGGCAACATTTCCAAACCCAATTTGACCGGGCTATCGTCGATCGCCTCTCCCAAACCGTCCTCTCTCTGGATCCCCCACCTGCTCCCCAGCTTCAAACCCTTCTGCAAACCCGTCTGCCCTCAGGGATCCACCTCCAAGCTCTCTTCACCGCCGATGACCTCAGCGATATCCTCAGCCAACCCTCCATCCGCGCCATTCTCAACCGAGCCTCAGCCTACTACCGCCACTACATCAACGGGATCCCTCTCCCTCCCCAGGTGCAAGTTGTACCCACTGCCAGCAATCTAGCCGCCCGTGTCCAGCGGCTCGAAACTGAGCTGCAAACCCTCAAACAACTGCTCATCCCCCTTCTGCCTGCCCACGGCCCCTCCATCGTTCTATCTCCACCCCTTCGGGATCCCAGCCGATCTGCCGATCTTGTTGAGACGCTGGATCCCTATCTCCGCACCACTGAGGCTCAGCTCCGCGCCGCCTATCCCCAAGAGGCGATCATCGACAGCACAGCCGATATCGGCAAATTGCGCACCATCGGCAATGCCCTACAAGGGATCCATCCTGTCCCCATGAGCACCCTGAAGCTGGGCAAACGCAAACTTCTAGATCACCTCTATTTCTCCGCCCAGAAGCGGGTGATCGCCTTTATCCAAGTGGGTCCCAGCAGCATGTATGGACAGCTCAATAACTTCAACCAATTGGTGATTGCTCACCCTGAGCTTCAGTTTCTCTTGCTGCGGGATGCCCGCCTCAAGCCTCCTTCCAAAACGGCTACCGCCACCAAAGCGGCCTTGGCCGCCCTCAACAACAGCCCCAATGGCAAGTATGCTCTGCTCACCCAAGACGACCGCATCCATCTGGAGCTTATGCACAGGATGATCACCGACATCCAAAACCGCGACCTGGAAATCGACCTGACCCAAGCCGTTCGGTATTATCTTGACCACAGGGATCCCCCCCTTATTGCCTGGATCCTGGGCCGTGATTAAGCGCTCCAGATCCGTCGAAACCCCATGTTGTTCAAGGTCGGCTCCGCATCGGGATCCAGCACCGTAAAACCGGGATCCCATATTGTCCGGCCAAGCTTGTGACCTGATTCTTAAGGCTGCCGATCAACGGAGCCAATGGCAAGGGATTGACAGCGGAGCCAAAGTACCTCAAAGTTTCCGGCATAGTGGGCTTTGTCCGGCTCAAGCCCTCCCCTGATTACTCAGTATCGGAGCGGCGGGATTTGAACCCACGACCCCCACTACCCCAAAGTGGTGCGCTACCAAGCTGCGCTACGCCCCGACGCACTTACGGGTAGAAGCCCATGAAGTGCCTAGCTAGTCTAGCATCGGATCGCGGCCAGAGTTAACCCCAAGCTGCGGGATCCCGTGGAAAACATGCTAGCTTAGTTAAGCCGTTAAGAAATCGCACGCCTGAACCACCGGGTGTCCTTACAGCCCTTTCGCGGTTTGCTGCAACAGCTCCTGAGTTCCTTGCCAATGGGGGTAGAGCGCTCTGTGCAGGTAACCGGCGGGAAGGCCGTAACTGGGATCCGTTCGGGCGGAGGCTAACCCGTAGGAGAGGAAAAACTCATGAGCGTAGTCAGTTTGCCTCAACTGTTGGAGGCAGGGGTTCACTTCGGCCACAAGGCCAGCCGCTGGAACCCGAAAATGCGGCCCTACATCTTTACCGAGCGGAACGGCATCCACATTATCGATTTGGTGCAGACGGCCCGCTATCTGAACGAAGCCTACGAGTATGTGCGGGATGCTGCTGACAGGGGTTGGCGCTTCCTGTTTGTGGGCACCAAACGGCAAGCTGCCGGGATCATCGCTCAAGAGGCTCGTCGCTGTGGCAGCTACTATGTCAACCAGCGCTGGTTGGGGGGTATGCTCACCAACTGGGCCACCATCAAAACCCGCATCGACCGCCTCAAAGAAATTGAGGAGATGGAGAGCAGTGGTCTTCTGGATCGCCTGCCCAAACAAGAGGCCAGCCGTCTGCGGCGAGAGTTGGCCAGGTTGGAAAAGTACTTAGGCGGCATTAAAACGATGCGCAAGCTCCCCGATGCGGTGATCATCGTCGATCAGCGGCGGGAGGCCAACGCCGTTCAAGAATGTATCAGGCTTAACATCCCGATCATCTCACTCCTGGACACCAACTGCGACCCCGATCTCAGCGATATCTTCATTCCCTCTAACGACGATGCCATTCGAGCGATTAAGCTGATTGTAGGCAAGTTGGCGGATGCCATCTACGAAGGGCGGCATGGGCAGCTCGACACCGTTGAAGAGGATGAGTACGACTACGAAGGGGCCATGGATCTGGACGACGACATGCTGGAGGATATGGAGGACGAAGAAGAAGGAGAAGCCGAGGAAGGCTAGACCGAGGGCAGGGATCCCATGCAATCCGGGCACTTCCCTGCCTGTTCCATATCCAGAGGCGTGTATCCTTGAAATCTAGGTTTACAATTCTACCGAAGCCCGCTCATTCTCACTCATATCCCGCCACATTCTTCCCGTTCTTTCATTCGAGGAGCCCTCATGAGCATTGATGCCAAACTGGTCAAAGAGCTGCGCGAAAAGACGGGCGCAGGCATGATGGACTGCAAAAAAGCCCTGGAAGATTCCGGTGGCGATATGGAGAAAGCCATCACCTGGCTGCGACAGAAAGGGTTGGCAGGGGCAGCCAAAAAGGCCAGTCGCGTCGCGGCAGAGGGGGCAGTTGACAGCTACATCCACTTCGGCAATCGAATTGGGGTGTTGGTGGAAGTGAACTGCGAGACGGACTTCGTGGCCCGCAGCGAAGATTTTAAGAAACTGGTGCAAGACATCGCCAAGCAGATTGCCGCCTGCCAAAACGTAGAATACGTCAGCGTTGACCAGATCCCTGCTGAAGTGGTGGAGCGGGAAAAAGCCATTGAAATGGGCAAAGAAGATCTGGCCAATAAGCCGGAGAACATACGCGAGAAGATCGTGCAAGGTCGCATCGAAAAGCGCCTGAAAGAGTTATCCCTGTTGGATCAACCCTTTATTAAAGATTCCTCGATCACGGTGGAGGAATTGGTCAAGCAGCACATTGCCAAACTGGGGGAAAACATTCGGGTGCGGCGGTTTGTGCGCTTTGTCCTGGGAGAGGGGATCGAGAAAGAAGAAGTGGATTTTGCTGCTGAGGTTGCCGCTCAAGCCGGTCTCAAGCCGGCAGAGGCCCCCAAAGTGGAAGAGACTCCACCCGCTCCTCCTGAAGAACCTGCCCCAGAACCGGCCCCTGCTGCCGAGAGCAAGCCGGCCAAAAAAGGCTCCGCCAAGAAAAAGAAATAGCCGGTCAAGGCTGAGCTGTAGGGCCATGTCGGCGGTGCAGAGGCGTTGAAACTGCGTTATGGAGAGTGTGGGCACCTCTATGTCGGCAGTTCTATAACCACTACGCTTGGGTATCCCTTGGGGGAAAGGCTAGGTTATGCATGCAAATGTTCTGATCCTCCCGCCTTGGCAGGGTTAACTCCAGCACGCTAAGGTAGCAGACGGCCTTTTTGGATCCCGGGCATGAGTTTTATCTTGCGCAATGCGTTAATTCCCACCGCCACCGGCTACGAAACCGCAGATGTGCGAATCGAGGGGGAACGGATTGCTGCCATAGGCAGAGGGTTACCCGCAACGGGCGCAGACAGCCTGGAACTGGATGCCAGTAACCAACTCTTGCTGCCGGGCTTTGTCAATGCCCACACCCATTCTTCCGAAATGTGGCAACGAGGGATCATACCGCCCTATCCGCTGGAGCTGTGGCTGGCACAACTGCACGAGTATGCGCCGCCGGATCCGGAAAAAATCTATCTCAGCGCGCTGGGGACGGCGGTGGAAACCCTGCTGACGGGGGGCACCTCGGTGGTGGATCATCTGGTGTTGATCCCAGGCCAAGAGTTGGCCACCATTGAGGCGGCGGTACGGGCCTACCGAGAAGTCGGGATCCGCGCCTTCGTGGGCCCCTTGATCCAGGATCAGGCTCTCTCTCGGGGGTTGCCCAGCAGCTCCTCTTGGGATCGGGAGCCGGAAACCTATCCCCTCTCCACAGCAGAGGTGCTGGCCATTGTGGAAGAGGCGGTGCAGCGCTTTCACCGGCCAGAAGAGGGCATTACCCTCATGGTGGCTCCCACAGGGATCCAACTGTGCTCAGACGAGCTGTTCAAGGGCTGTGCGGAGTTAAGCCAGAAGTATGACCTACCCCGCCACGCTCACCTGCTGGAAACCCGTGCCCAGCAGATGTTGGCCCAGGAAAAGTACGGCTGTAGTGCTGTGGAGCATCTGGAGCGCTTGGGCTACCTAGACCGGAAAACTTCCTTGGCCCACTGCGTCTGGCTCAGCGATGCCGATATTGAAATCCTGGCCCGTACCGGCTCTACGGTTGTTCACAACCCCTTGAGCAACCTGCGCCTAGGCAGCGGCATTGCCCCCATCTTGAAATACCGCCGGGCAGGGGTGAACGTGGCCTTTGGCTGCGATGGATCCGCCAGCAACGATTCGCAGGATTTGCTAGAGGCCATCAAAATCGGCACCATCCTGCACAACATCACCGATCCCGACTACCGCCACTGGATTTCTCCCCGCGAGAGCATCGAGATGGCAGCCCGAGGTGGGGCAATCGGCTTGGGCCTGGGGGATCAGATGGGATCCCTGGAAGTGGGCAAGCAAGCGGATCTGGTGCTGTACGATCTCACCCAACTGTCGCTGTTGCCCCGTACCGATCCCATTGGGCTGCTGGTGTTGGGCCGGCCTACCCAGGCAGTCCACAGCGTCTGGGTGCGAGGAAAACAGGTGGTCTCCGGCGGAGCCGTAACGACGGTGGATGTGGCTAATCTGCGACAGGAGTTGTTTGCTTGTAGCTCCTGGGATCCCTTCCGCCGATCCCAGCAGGCAGAGCATCTGGAAGCTCGTTATCGTCGGGTGATGGGCTTGCCAAAGTAGCGTTGGATGTCCCTGTGTGGCCAGAAGAAGCAGACCGGGCCAGCATCACAGAGCAGGTGAAACGACAGGCCCTGGCCCTGGGTTTTGACAAAGTCGGCATTGCCAGCACAGAGGATCCCCCCGACTTGCGGGGTCTGCAAGCTTGGCTGGCTGCGGGCATGGCCGCCGACATGACCTGGATGGCCGATCCCCGGCGAATGGATCCAAAGCAGGTGCTGCCGGGGGTGCAGTCGTTGGTCTGTGTGGCTTTGAATTACTACACCCCCATCCGCCACAGCCAGGATCCCGGCAAGGGCAAGATCTCCCGCTACGCTTGGGGGCGAGATTATCACCGCGTGTTGGGACGGCGGCTGAAGCAGCTCCACCTCTGGATGCAAGCCCAGTTCCCAAATCATACGGGTCGATTCTACGTGGATACCGGCCCGGTTGCGGAAAAGCCCTGGGCCATGCAGGCGGGCTTGGGTTGGATCGGCAAAAACAGCCTGTTGCTCACCCGCGAGTACGGCTCCTGGGTGTTTCTGGGAGTGATCCTGACCACCCTGCCGTTGCTCCCTGACCAGCCCCACACCGCTCACTGCGGCACCTGTACCCGCTGCCTAGAGGCTTGCCCCACGCAGGCCATCGTCAGCCCAGGGGTGGTGGATTCCCGCCGCTGCGTTGCCTACCACACTCTAGAAAGCCACGCCGAGCGGATCCCTGCCAAGATTGCCCAGAACCTGCACAACTGGGTGGCCGGCTGTGACATCTGCCAGGAGGTCTGCCCTTGGAACCAACGCTTTGCCCAACCCAGCCGGATCCCGGATTTTCAGCCCTACTCTTGGAATGTTGCCCCTGATCTCCAGGAGCTGGCCCGGATCGATGATCGGGAATTCGACCACAAGTTTCCGGCCTCTGCCCTGCGCCGGCTCAAGGCCCACCGCCTGCGCCGCAACGCCCAAGCAGCCCTGGAAGGCAATTCCAGCTCTGCAGCTGGCAGCAACGATTTGGAAGCCCCCTCTACTTAACTTGGATACGCTTTCCTAGCAGGATCTTGCGGCCTCGAGGCCGGCGCCAGAAAATGGTGGGGCTATTGTCTCTGGGCCAGGGACGCAAGCTAACATACATGCCCTACCCTCTTTCTGAGGCCACAGTGCTGGGCCGCCATGGTCTTGCTCTCGTAGGAGCGGTTTTGCGCAAAGGACGTGTGGACTTGGTGCAGGAGTTTACCCACCGCTTTGTTTGAGCTGGATCGACTCAAACACAGTAGCCCCACCTAAAACACGGTCATTTCAAGCTAGATTAGGACACTGATACATTCACGCTGAACTCTCCTGAACATGGTTCAGGAAAGAAGCGATCGCA
>NZ_JANSIH010000369.1:0-3265 GCF_047462075.1 Synechococcus sp. R55.2 | reverse complement strand
GCCACCTCAGCCGGACTTTTGAGCCCATTTTCCCAAGCGCCCCTTCTCCCAAAGGGGAGCAAGGGATCCCTGCGGTGGGCTAGCTTTTGGGTTTGAACCCAGTCAAGAGGCCAAAGCGGAGCAAGCCGGTGGCATAAGCCTGACGCATCAGGCCCAGCCCCAGCGCCCCGCGAACGGTAACCCAGCCGCTGCGCAGCAAAGCCCAGATCCAGCGCCAGTCGCGGGCAGAAGCGATCACCTCATCCCAGAAAGGGGCCACTCGCTCCGACCAGTCGGCGCTGCGCACCTGCTCAAAGCCCACCTGTTGGGCCAGAGCCTCGTAGCTGGAGAGGCTGATCACATAGGGCAGGCAGTACACCTCGTAGATTTTCTGCAAAAGCTGTTGATCCTGCTGGCTCAGGGATCCCTCGCGGTGGCACCAGGTTACCACCATCACCTGCCCGCCCGGTTGCAAGACCCGCCAGCCCTCGGCCAGAAACTGCCGCTTATCCGGCATGTGCTCGCCGCTTTCCAGAGACCACACCAGATCAAAGGTGTTGTCTGCAAAGGGCATCTCCAGGGCATCGGCCACCTGAAATCGCACCTTGTTGCTCAGGCCGGCCTCTTGGGCGCGCTCCGTAGCCCGCTTGGCTTGGACGGGGCTGAGGGTAATGCCCGTAACCTGTGCCCCAAAGCGCCGGGCTAACTCCAAGCTGCTTCCCCCAATGCCACAGCCAAGATCAAGAATGTGCTGGGGAGGGCAGGGATCCCCGATCTGGCCCCACTGGATAACCCTATCAATCAAGTCAATCTGAGCTTGGCGGCGATCCTTACCGGTTTGGCCCGGCTCGTAATAGCCATGGTGCATGTGCTCCCCCCACACCCGCTCCCAGAGGCCGGAGGAGGCATCGTAGAAGTGGCGAATGCGTTGGTTGAGGGTGGAGGTCATGGCAACAGATCTCCATGGCTTTTTTATTTTGGATCCTCTCGCCCGGTGAAATCTGATGGGGAACCCTTGTAACCCAACTCGCGCCAGCCGGACGGAGCCATAGTAACAGACCCTTTCCGGGCTCACCTTGAAGCAGAAAGCGATCCCAGCGCCCAAACCAACCGCTGCACAGCACTGAAGAGCACCAGAATTGCCATCAGCCCAAACAAGCCCACCATGTACTCCGGGAAAAGGAAAAACAAGCCGTAGAAAAAGATGGTTTCGCTGCCCTCGATAAGCCCCGACGGCATACTTAAGCTGGTCAGTTCATCCAGGGATCCCGCCCCGCCGGAACCATCTGTCCTCATTGACCCGCAACGCTGTCGCGAACGCCGTTTTTCCAACAGCCCTGCCAAATACATCCAGGAGCAAAGGTTGATGTAAAAGCTGGCCAGCATCAGAGCCAGAGAAGCATAGCCCAGCAGGGATCCCTGGTGAAAGGCCAGCCCCAGGGGAACGACCGCGTAGACCACCACATCCAGCAGCATATCCAGGTAGCCCCCCAGATCGCTTTGCCGTCCCTGCAGACGAGCCAACGTGCCGTCCAGCCCGTCCATAAACCGGTTCAGCAACCACAGGCCCAGCCCCCACCCGTAGGCCCCGTAAGCTGCCGCTGTCCCAGAGGCCAGGCCCATGGCAAACCCCGACAGGGTAATGGCTAGGGGATGCACCTGTTGGAGAGGGGTTTGCAGCACTGGAGCCAACAGCCGCTCCTTCCACTGCCTAAGCACCTTATCCAGCAAGAAACACTCCTTTCTTATTGCTCTGCAACGCTGTTGCCGATGATCACCACCGGCTGGGATCCCAGAGGCCAGAGGCACAAAACCTCTGGATTCAATTTTCTTGCTCCGCACCGCCAACGCGATGGAAATCATCATCCCAGAATCATCCCAGATGATGAGAATGCTACTGAAGGGAGGTCAGAGCAAAGTGCTGTGCCTACGGCAAAGGAACCGCACCGCTGTTGCGAATGAAGCGGATACCTACGCGGAGTATGTTTGCTCTGGCCCCTTTCCTCTACCGGAAGTGCTGCGGCAAGCCTAGGCTGGGACAAAGCCTGTGGGTAAACTAAAGGTTAGGCTGGGTAGCCTATCGCCTGGCGGACTGTGTGCTCCTTAACTCGGTGTTCGCGGCACCTTTTTCTCCCTCAACTCCAACATACCTACGAGCGAGTCCATGAGCGAGACCCCCACTTCCCCAGCAGAAGCGTTCGCGGCACCAGAGCCGGTCATTGCCATCACCGGCCTGACCAAAACCTATCGCACAGGATTTTGGCTGAACAAGGTGGTCAGCCCCCTCAAAGATTTTTCTCTGACTGTGGCCCGCGGAGAAACCTTTGGGCTGCTGGGGCCCAACGGGGCCGGGAAAACCACCACCATCAAATGCCTACTGGGCATTGTGGAGCCCACCCGCGGCAGCGGCACTTTGCTGGGCAAACCCCTGGGGGATCGCTCCATCAAGCAACAGGTGGGATATTTGCCGGAGAACCCCTATTTTTACGATTACTTGACGGCATGGGAGTTTCTCCAGTTTGCCGGCAAGGTGTTTGGTCTGCCCAATAGCCTGTTGAAGGAGCGGATCCCGCAACTGCTGGAGCTGGTGGGGCTTTCTATAGATACGGCCCGCAAAAAACAACTGCGCACCTACTCCAAGGGCATGCTGCAGCGCACTGGCATGGCCCAAGCGCTGATCAACGACCCAGAGCTGGTGTTTCTGGATGAGCCGATGTCGGGACTGGATCCCATGGGCCGCTATCAAATGCGCGAGATCATTCTGTCCCTCAAGCAGCAGGGCAAAACGGTGTTTTTCAACAGCCATATCCTGGCGGATGTGGAAGTTATCTGCAACCGAGTCGGCCTGATCATCGGCGGCAAATTGGTGCATCAGGGAACTTTGGATGACTTGCTGGGAGAGAGCAAAAGCTATCGGGTACAGGGGCACGGTGGCGCCGTCGAACAGTTCCGCGACCGCCTAGAGCACTTCTCGATTCAGGGATCCCATTGGTCGGGGGAATGGAGTGGATCCCTACCGGAGTTGCTGAGCCTTTTGAACCAAGCGGGGGCACTGGTCACCGACTTGCATTGGCAACGGCAATCCCTAGAAGAATTCTTTGTGGAGCAAGTGCGGGCCATTGAAGGGGATCATCCGGTCTCTGCCTAGGCTGGCCGTTCGCACTGGTGCTATGGAGAACCCCGAGAGCAGGACGGAGTTCTGCCCTGAGTATTTCCCAGTAGGGGACTCTGTGCTGATACATTTACGCTGAACACTGCTGAACATCACTGTTCAACTATGCAGCGA
>NZ_JANSIH010000368.1:0-523 GCF_047462075.1 Synechococcus sp. R55.2 | reverse complement strand
ATTAGAGCTTATCCTAGAGATCCTAGAGAGAAACTTGAAACTAGAGTCTGCCAATGAATTTACTCCAGAAGAAAGTTGAGGTTACTCTTAATCGCTTCTTCGTTAAGAGGCTAACTCAGGAGGATCTCACCTTCTACGGATACCATTGCAAGCCAAACCCTCTCCCCGCTCCGGGGGAAGAGCACAAAGCGCTCGCAAGGGTTTGTAATCAGCTAGGTGTAGTGGCTGTTCCTCTAGAGGGCTGCATTATAGCCCGGGAAAAGGTTGACCCCGATAAACTTAAGACAAAGGACGGGGAACTAGAGGAAATTGGACAGAGAGTTCTAAACTGCACCAATGTCCAAGAAAAAGATGCCCTCGAAAGCTTTGAGCGTAGGAGGCTACGGCTGTGTCTCAAATCTTTGTACTCTGGGAAAACCGAAGTTGAAACATCAGGAGGCAGCTTACTTTGGTGGAAGAAGGAAGAAGTTGATTGTGGAGAGGGTTGGAAAATCCACGAAGGAAGAAGAATAGATGTTGTTGT
>NZ_JANSIH010000367.1:0-3272 GCF_047462075.1 Synechococcus sp. R55.2 | reverse complement strand
GTCCAGGATGGAGCCGCCCGGGCCAAGTATGCCCTGGCTTTGCACCTGCTGCAGCGCATGGGCTGGATCCAGCCTGCCGCCGCCGAGATGCTGGGGGAGCGCTTCCTTCGCGTCGGCCCCTACACCCGCCTCGAGGTAGAAGGGGAGCTGCGCATGCCTTGAAGAGCCGGAGGTGGGAAGGCCTTGCACCCAAACTCTTGGTGATGCTAGTTTTATCGAAGAAAAGGCCCAAAAACTAATGATTGAAGCCCTCTTCAAGACTCTTGACGACGAGCTAGGCAAGCTATTTGCCCTGACTAAGAAAGCAAAGGAGACCGCAGGGAAAGCCCAAGTCGCTTGTAAAGGAGGGCAAGTTCCAGCCCTGAGCCGCCAGCTACAAGGCTGTAGCTCTGTCCTCAGCGAGGCTCTTTCCCAGGTGGAGACGGTAAGACAAGCCCTTGAACAAACCCAGCAGGTTTTGGAGAGAACTTCTCTTGAAGAACTTGCTAGCGAGGTAGGAGAACGAGTCGGCCAGCCTTGGCTGCCTACGGAAAGCCCCCATGTCTTTGTAGCTTTCCCCGCCTTAGTGCGCTTTTCCAGGGAGGGAGTGCGCATAGATCGCAAGCTTCTACGCTCTCAACGGCCCAGTGCCATTGCAGAGAAGATTCTCCGAGCAAGAATGACCAAAGGGAAAGAAACTAATCCAGAGGTAGTTCTTGAACGCATCTGGAAAGCGGCAAAAATTGCAGCGGGTTACTTGAGAAAGTCAAGCGCAGAGCTGCCTCGTTCTCTTCAAGTACCTGCTCGCGATGTCTTCGAGGTGCTCCACCTCAACAACCCAGACTACACCGAAGTGGAGTTTACGCGGCATCTTTACCTCTTGGATCGAAATGGCACCAACCATGTGGAGGGCTACCGCTTGATCTTCTCCGCGTCTACAGGCACGCGCTCGGGTCGCTACTACCGCATTCGAGACGAAGCTGGGGTGGAGCACGCCTACTATCTTTTGGAGTTTGAGAAGCTATGAGCGAAGAGGGCCAGGGTCGGCTAGAGCCTGATTTGTGGCTGCGCTGTCTGGAAGAAGACTACTTGCGTTCTTTTATCCCTGAAGGTGGTGCCACTGTCAAGCTGGCCGTTGTTCCGAAAGATTCCTACTCTTGGGTGCGGAAAGCGCTGCTGGAAAAGCTTAACCAGTATTCCTTTCATATTTTTGATTTGACAGAGGAGTGCTTAAAGCTGCATTCAGTCGAACAGCTTTGGTTTGCCCTTGCTCAGAGAGTAGATTGGGAGACTTTTGCCAAAGATCTGCGCTTCAACATTCTCCAAAAAATTGGATACCCTCCCAGGCTAGATCTGCAGGACTGCACTTTAGAGCAGTTGGCCGAATTCTATCAGATTGAAGCCCGTGAGATCAAACTAGAGTTTCAGCGGGAAATTAAGAGAGGTATTTTTCTGGATTACTCACTAGCCCTTGACTTTCGCAAAGCCATAGTCCGACTTGTCTACGAACCCCTTCAAAGCCCAGGCACTCTGGAAGGTCTATGCTCTGCAATTCAAGAGTGGCTTAAAGGTACGCTGAGCTCTATCAGCCGGGTGCGTGAAGCGGCTATTTTTCGAAAGATTGACAGGACAAATGCTCGAGAGATTCTACTTTCTTTCTTAAGACTATTTACACGACGATCCGGCTTAGTAGCAGTCCTTGTCAGCTTGCTTCACTACTACGAGCGGACCCCCAGTGGACGCCCTAACTTTACCAGTCGACAAATCCTTGAGCTCTACGAGACTTTGCGTGAGTTTATCGATGCGGAGAGTGAACTAGAAAAAACTGTGTTAATTTTCTTAGCTCCTCCAGAGTTTATTGAATCTGAGCGTCTGTCTTATCATTGATATCGAGCTTTGCAAACTCGAATTGAGAATGAGGTTTCTTCTCTTCAAAAGCCTAATCCATGCACAGCTATGGTGCAGCTTCTATGAATGTAGCGATTGCAGCTAGGCGGGCCATTGAAGCCCTACGAAATGGCGTTCCTAACCGGTTCGCAGTTGCAGAACTTGGCTCTTGGCAGTATCAGATTGAGGAGCGTTTTCAAGAGCTGTGCAAGGGTGCTAGTTCAGGCCCTGCAGGAATGCTGATAAAGGGGGATTTTGGGACAGGCAAGTCCCATCTTCTACTAACCCTGCAGGAGCGAGCAAGGAAGAATAATTTTGCCACCTCCCTAGTTGTCGTCTCCAAAGAGTTGCCCCTCGGTAACCCCAATCGCCTGATTCCCCGCCTCCTTGCCCAGGTCGAGCTCCCTGACATGGTTGAGCGTGGGATCCAAGGCATGGCAGCCCGGCTACAGTACTCCTCGCCTTCTTTCCAGAAGTTCCAGCTTTGGGTTAACCAGTGGCAGTTTGGGTCAGGCTGGTGGCCGGCCACCTTGGCTCTGTACCAAAGGTTAGGAGGCGATGACGAGAAGCTAGACGCCATTGTCCGCTTTTGGGCTGGTGAGCCCACTCTGAAGTCCTCAGAGGTAAGGCGAAGCCTACGGGATCACGGCTTGGCAGGTGCTTATCCCATTGGCAAGCTACCCCCTGCAGAAAGCCTACACTGGCAGCGCCTGGCCTTCTGTGCCCAGCTATGTCGGGCCATAGGGTTTGGGGGCTTGGTGGTTTTGGTGGATGAGATTGAGCTTATTGCCCAGTACAGTCTTCTTCAGCGGGTCAAGTCGTACCGCGTTCTTGGGCACTTGTTTGGTACAACAACCCTGCCTGAAGAAATAAAGAAAGCTCCGCTGGTTTTCGTAGGAGCAGTAACCCGCGATTTCGAGAGGGTCATTCTACAAGAAAAAGGAGATTGGGAGAAAGCACCTAAGATAGCTCTCCAGAAGCATATGTCTGAGGAAGTCGTAAAGGCCGGCATGGAGGCTATTAGCCAAGCTACCCCTCTCTGTTCCTGCTTAGAAGCCCGCGAGGCCATTCAATCCATGTGGCATAGGGTAGCGGATCTCTACCAGAAAGCTTATCCCGATTGGGTACGCCCATCGCCGCCACAGCTTCCTGAGCTCTACAGCACAACCACTGTGCGGTCAATTATTCGCCGCTGGATTACGGAGTGGGATGTGCGTCGGTATTACAGCCCCGATACAGAAATTGTGATTGTAGAAGATGAGGCGATCAAGTCTACCCCAACTGAGGAGCTTCCAGAGTTGGAAGAGGACGAAGAATAAGCCCAGTCAATCCCTAACTAGCTTTGAGAGGCCTCAGCGCTGGAAGGGGTTTTGGTAAGGATTGGGGTTGGAGCTCTGGCCTTTGTT
>NZ_JANSIH010000366.1:0-527 GCF_047462075.1 Synechococcus sp. R55.2 | reverse complement strand
TGAATCTCTTGCGGAAGCATTTTAATGTCGCTATCCATTTGTCGATGAACAGAGAGAACCTCAACTCCAACCAGTTGATTTTCCTTGTCGAAATCCAAAACAACCCCAGGGGCAATCTCCTCTGAGCTTTGGACTTGAGCTGTTGTCAAACGAATATATCCAGCATCCACATCAGGATCAAACTCGATGAAAGGTCTCATGGCAGCTTTTTCCCCATTGTTCGATCAAAAAAGATAGTCACCACTGTCCAAGGATCCGTTGATTCATCGTAAACAATCTTCAGGAGGCGATTGCCGTACTCCGGAATTCGACCATAGGCTTGCTTGAGCTGAGGATCTTTGGGATCCACTTGTACGTAGTCAGGGCAGCTCAGAACTCTCTCGATCCACTGGCTTGCGATCTCTTGTCGCTGCTGCAGCCGTCTCAACGCATGCTCAGCTAGAAATCGCAGGAGCCCCGCACTGTAACCGTAGGGTCAGTGTCGGGAGGAATGCCGAAGTTCTGTGTGATATACACATCTCCGACCC
>NZ_JANSIH010000365.1:0-19605 GCF_047462075.1 Synechococcus sp. R55.2 | reverse complement strand
AACTTACCTTGAATACCTCTCGGGGCTACGTCCCTCTAGCACTATGACTTTGTTTCCCGCAAAAAAATGACCGGACACCCCAAAAATTGACCCAGCTTCTCGGCCTCTGCCCGCGCCTCTGATTCACTGTCATCACAAAGCGCCAGGAAGAGGTTTTAAATCAAGCAAGTTAAAGGTTTGAGCTGTTGAATGTACGCAAGTGAGTTGGGTTTTTCATGTCCTCCCAGTTTCTTTTGAATGTGATTTAAAACTGTGGATCCAAGTGCGAAAAGTCTGAGGACTTGCCCGCACCTAATTCATGTTCTGAGGTATTATGTTATCTCCAATACCTCTAAAATGTCCTGGCTGCTTTTCGGGATCCCAAGGTCTTTCCCAGAAGCTGTGGGGTGGCATAACAGTGGGATGAGCGCCAAACTAGCGGTGGTGCTCATGTGAGGATTGCAATGGAAGGCAGACCTAGGGCTAGGGTAGGGCGGCCTGTGCCGAAATCTCTGGAGACAAGGCAAAATGGCCGGCAACTTGCTCAACGGCGCCGACGCAGAGGTTCTTGGATCCCTTCACCGCGAAGCTCTAGGCAGTGGGGAACAACGCTGGGATGGCTCTTGGGGGATCGGATCCCGACGGCCCGCCAGCTTGACTTTCGCGCCGGCATGACCGGACTGGCTTTGATCATCGCCCTATTTGTAACAGGAGCACGTCTGGTTTATTTGCAACATCAACAGGCACCCCTATTGCAGCAGCGAGCCGAGGCCCAGCAGAGAGCCCAGCTAAGACCTTTCATTCCTCGTCGCTCAATTGTGGATCGTCATTCTATTGCCAAGCAGCAGGCAGAATTGCTGGCCGTAGATCGCCCCGTCTATACTCTCTGGGCCCATCCCCGCCTCTTTGGCAAACGCACTCCAGAGGAAATGGCCACCGCTCTTGCTCCCCTGTTGCGGCGTCCAGTAGAGCAACTGGCGCAGCGGCTATCGGCCAATCAGGCAGTGCGGGTGGAGCGCTGGGTATCCCAGGAGGTGGCAGATCAAATTCAGGCTCTGCATCTGGATGGCCTGGAGCTGGTGAGCGAGCGGCAACGCGTTTACCCCCAAAAAGAGATGGCCGCTGAGGTGGTGGGCTATGTGGATCTGGATCATCAGGGCCAAGCGGGAGTCGAATATTCCCGACAAGAGCTGCTGGAGCGTACTGTTCAGCCTGTTACTATTCCTCGCGATGGCTACGG
The DNA here is from genome assembly GCF_047462075.1 of Synechococcus sp. R55.2. Lineage (NCBI taxonomy): Bacteria > Bacillati > Cyanobacteriota > Cyanophyceae > Synechococcales > Synechococcaceae > Synechococcus > Synechococcus sp. R55.2. Next base: position 18,386 of record NZ_JANSIH010000365.1, on the reverse strand, counting down.
ACGACTGTTGGCTGCCGAGGTGCCGGAAGGGCTGCTGCAATCTGGCGAGACGGTGCTGCAACTTACCCTAGATATGCGCCTGCAAAGAGCTGCCCGCGCTGCCCTGAAAGCCCAACTGCAACGGTTTCGAGCGCTGCGGGGTACGGTGATCATCTTGCAGCCCCACACGGGGGAGATTTTGGCTCTGGTGAGCGAGCCCACCTATGACCCCAACCGCTACTTTGAGTATGACCCCGGTCTTTTTCGCAACTGGGCCGTAACGGATTTGTATGAGCCGGGATCCACCTTCAAGCCCATCAACATTGCCATTGGGTTGGATGCTGGAGCCTTTACAGCAGATGAACGGGTCTATGACGAGGGTCGGATTCTCATCGGTCAGTGGCCCATTCAAAATTACGACTACCACCAGCGAGGGGCCCATGGCTGGATGAGCGTCACGGATATCCTGCGGCAATCCAGCAATGTGGGCATGGTACATCTAATGCGCAAGCTGGATCCCCGCCAGTACTACAATGCCTTGGTGCGGCTGGGGTTCAACGAGCGCAGTGGCGTGGATTTGCCCTTTGAGCCGGCCAGCCGTTTGAAACCGCTGCGACAGTTTGTTACGGTGCCGGTGGAGCGGGCCACTGTCGCTTTCGGCCAGGGGCTGGCCCTCACTCCTCTACAGTTGGCTGCCATGCACTGCATCATTGCCAATGGCGGACTGAAAGTACAGCCCCATGTGGTGCGAGGCTTGGTGGAAAAGGATACGGATACTCTGGTTTGGGGATCCCCGCAGCCGCAGCCGGTGCGGGTACTATCCGAGCAAGCCACGCTGGCAGTGCGTATCCAAATGCGGGATGTGGTGGACTTTGGCACGGGGCAATCGGCCAAGATCGAGGGGTATGAGATCGCTGGCAAAACCGGCACTGCCCAGAAAGCCGGGCCACGGGGGGGCTATTTGCCCGGCAAGCGCATCACCAGTTTTGTGGGCTATTTCCCGGCCATTCGCCCCAATTACGTGATCTTGGCGGTGATCGACGAGCCGCAGGGGGAAGATGCCTTCGGCTCGACGACGGCTGCTCCCGTTGTTCGCTCGGTCATCCAGGAGATCATCGCCCTAGAGGGGATCCGCCCTAACTCTACTTAGCGCAGCCATAGGAACAAGGGGCGAAGGTGGATGCCAAAGGGGGCCCAGACAGTGAGGAAATGAGCGAAATGCCCATACCTCCGGATTGGCTCTTCCTGGAAAAAGCCATACTCAAGACTGGCCACCCACAGAGTCCGACTTAACCTCTGCACTCCTCCAGCTCAGCTTGGAGTTGAGGTAGAAGTTCCAGAATACAACAATACCGATGGCAATTAAGTTGGCCAACAAATAATGAATGCCCAAGCGCTCGCTCAGCAAGGTCACCAGTGAAGTGTTGAGAACCAAGCCAATTAAGCAGATAACGTTAAACTTCGCCAACCGCTTCAGGCGATTCCAGGGCCCCGGCTGCAAGCGGGTCACATGGCGAAAAGTCCACAGGTCGTTCCAGAGGAAGTTATTGAGAATGGCCACCTCCGAAGCAACCAGCTTACTGGTTATGAGATCCCATCCTAAGTTGGTGGGATCGTGCAAAACATAGAGCAAAGCCATGTCCACCAAGGTGCCGGATAGGCCAACCGTGCTGAAGCGCAAAAAGGATCCCACCTGCCCTAGCGAAAAGCGCAGCACCATCAGGTGGTGGAGATATTGGAGACAAGTTTGCAGTTGGATTTTGCTCTCCCCGTTTTGGCGCTCCTGAAAGATGTAGCCGACTTCAGCAATGGTTTTCACCCGGCCCCGCGCCAGCACCTCGATCAGCAGCTTGTAACCCTTGGGGTTGAGCGGGATCCCGGCAATGGCTTGGCGTCTGACCAGGAACAGTCCGCTCAACGGATCGGAAACACGGCTGAAGATCCCTGGCAGCAGAGCCAACCCGATCCATTGGGCCCCACGGGAGACGATGCGTCGGCCCAAGCTCCAGTGGCTCACCCCCCCCGACTCCGCATAGCGGCTGCCCACCGCCAGATCTGCCCCCTTCTGGATGAGCAGCCACAATTTGAGGATGATCTCCGGCGGATGCTGCAAATCCCCATCCATAACCCCCAGCACCTCTCCGCGGGCAGCCTGCCATCCTCGCACCACTGCTGTAGCCAGGCCCCGTTCCCGCTGCCGGCAGATAACGCTGAGTTGGGGAAACTCCTCCTGCAGCTCCTGGGCCAACTTGGCGGTGTGATCCGGGCTGTTGTCATCCACCACAATCAGCTCATAGGCCCCCGGTAGAATCGTGTCGAGGTGGGCGCACAATTGTCTGACCAAGCTGCCAATGCTAGAGGCTTCGTTGTAGGTGGGAATGACCAGCGAAAGTTGCACAGGGCTGGGGCAAGACAAAGGCGGGATCTGAAGAGGGACTACAGGGGGATGGGTGGATGAAGCAGGAGCTGCATAAGGCATAAAGACTCAGTCCCGCTGACGCGAACAGCAGGCCATCCAAAAACAATGAAACAAAGACTCTCAGCCCAGGGCTGCAGATCCCAGGACTGCCTTGGTTCACATTGGATCCACAGAACGATCCCCTATCGTACTGATCGATGAGCCGCAGGGCTAGACCTTTCTCCACCTACTTAGCTTCTGAGGACTCCGTCTCACTGACGCGAACGGGAGAGGTCACCTGGCTAAGGGGATCCCGTAGAGGGGCTCATCAACACCGGGATCTGGGCCTGAGCAGAAGGAGTCTCAGGCAGCGAGGGGGCAGGGGTGAAACTGGGATAAGGAATGCGCTCGTGGTTGGATTCCCGCCAGACCTCCACAAAAGCGTCCGCCACCACCTCCAAATCCTCCAGCGTCAGCCCACTATCAACCAACTGGCCATCTTGCCAACGGGCCTGGGCAATTTTGCGGACAACAGCTTTTGCCCGCTCGACCACATCGGGGCCGAAGCCATCGCTCAGAGTCATGCTGCGCAGGGCGGCTTCACAGGCATCGGCCATCATCACCACCCCCGTCTCCTTGCTCTGGGGGATCGGGCCATCGTAGCGGAACGGTTCTTCGGGCACCGGCTGATCCCCGGCTTTCATCTGGGCTTGATGGTAAAAGTAGGCAATCAGAATTGTGCCCTGGTGCTCAGGGATAAACGCCTGGACGGCGGTAGGCAGGTTGTATTGCTTGGCCAGGCGCAGGCCATCGCTGACGTGGGCCTTGATGATCTGAGCGCTGCGATAGGGATCGTCCAGTTGGGCGTGGGGGTTGAGGCTGCCCATCTGGTTCTCGATGAAGTAGCGGGCCTGCAACATCTTGCCGATGTCATGGTAGAGGGTGCCGGTGCGCACCAGCTCCACGTTGAGGTTCAGCTTTTGGGCAGCCCGTTCTGCCAAAGTGGCCACAAACAGAGTGTGCTGAAAGGTGCCGGGGGCCTCTGCAGCCAGTCGCCGCAACAGGGTGCGATTGGGATTGCTCAACTCGATCAGACGAATGGGGGTGGCTAAGTCAAATAGGCGCTCCAGGTAGGGGCTGGCTCCCAGGGCAACAATGCTCCACCCCAGGCTGGTTCCCCCCGCCAAAGCCATAGCCAACAGGTCGATGCCGCCGGTGGCGGCCAAGCTAACCGCCCCGTAGGCCAGCATCTGCACCGCTGCCGCTCCTCCCCCCAGCAAGGCCAGCTCTTCTCGGGAGCGGGAACGCCCGGCCAAGGCAGAGGCCACCACACTGCCGGACAACAAGGGCACGACGGTGAGCAGGTTGGCAGAGGAGACCAAGGGCAAAAACAACGCCTGGCCCACCACCACCACCAGGCCCAGCCCTGCCCCGTAAAAACTGCCCAGCAACAGCCCCACCGCCGGCAAGGAGCTGAACTCCAGCTTGAACAAGGCCGCCAACAGGGGAGCGGTCAGGGAAACCATGAGGATCAACACTCGATCCCGGCGGCGCAATCCCGGCCTCAAGCGTTGTTGCAGAGGCACAAAGACAGCCAGGCCCAGGCCCATCACGCCGGCCACCCCCACCAAGCCCCAGACGTTGATCCCGCGCTGGGTGAGCCCAAAGTGGTCCAAGATGAGAAAAATTTCGGGAGTGATGACCTGATCTGCTCGCACGATCACCTGGTTCTCGGCAACCGAGATCAGAACCGGCTCGACTTTTTCCAGCTCGGCGCGAATGCGCTGCTCGGTGCGCTGGGGATCCACCTCCACATTGGGAATGAGCACCTGCTGCAGCCACTGATAGACCAGCCCTTGCAACTCCTGTCGTTGGGCAGCATTGCCCGGAAACATCAAATCGTCCAGTTGGGCTTGGATCCCTTCGGCGCGAACTTCGCGGGGCAGGCCATCCACAATCCCTATCTTCTGCAGGCGCTCCAAGACCCGCCGGCTCAAGGTTTGCAAATGCTGCCAATCCGCATCTGCCAAATTGAGAACTGTGGCCGGAACAGGGGGGGTGAGCTGCTCCAGAGCCGGCAAAGCCGCTTGATAGCGCCGTTGCGCCGCTTCCACCTGGGCAATTAGCTGAGTATAGGGATCCGTCCCCGCCATCTGGGTGGCCGATCCATCCAACCAAGCCCGCTGCCAAACCTCAACAAGCTCCTGCTTGGCCCGCTGCTCCAGCTGCTCCGGTCGCCCAGAAGAGGGCTCTTCTGAAGGAGATGGGGTGGCTCCGCGGATGGCCTCTTGTCGGGCGCGAGCCTGGAAGGGTTCCCACTCCTCCGGGGAAAGCTGGCGCAGGTAGATCTGCGTTGGCAGAGACAGCAACTGGACAGAAACATAGGGCAGAGGCCCTGCCTCTTGGCGGATGGCCTCCACCTCAGCCAGGAGACCCTCCAGGTTTTGCCGCATGCTGTCGTTGGCGGTGCTGTTGATTTTGAGGGCCTGAACCACCCGCCGTCGCGCCTCAGCTTGTCGGGCCTGGGTAGCCTCCACATCTTCAATCTCCGCCGCAGCAGGGGCGAGAAACGTCTGCGGGGAGCGGCTGCCGACGGTCAGTTGTGGTTCGTTGTAGTAGCGGATCCCGTGGACGGCAGTGAGGGAGAGAAGCGCGAGGGCATAGCCGGCAATCCGCTCCGAAAGGGGGGGCCTGCTCTTTCGAGGGGAAGCTGCCTGGCGTCGCCGAGTCCAGTGTTCCGCGTTCGCGTCGGTGGCGCGAAGGGCTTTGGGCGTGAGCGGGTTTTTCATGGATTGGCCTGGCAGCGTCTTTCTCTTTTCTATCCCCTTTTGGCCGGGTAGCCCAGGAAGAGGATCTCAATCGCCGATGGTAATCTGCCCCACCATACCTGCTTCTGCATGGCCGGGAATGGTGCAAACCAAAGCGTAGACTCCAGATTTCAGGGGAATAAATTGCCACTCCACCGAAGCGCCTGGCTTCAGTTCCAATTCTCGGATCTGGCCCTTGATTTCCACACCGGCCACTTCCAACTTACGGGTCCAAACGGCATCGGCAAAATCTTTGGCGCTGAAATAATGTTTCAATTGGCTGGGGTTGCTCAGGCGAAGACGGTAGAGGCTGCCGTTGTGAAAAGACAGTTCCTTGGGCGCAAACACCAACTGATTGTCGGCAGTACCCAACTCAATAACCTTCTCCTGCGGCGTTTGTCTGGAGAGATCCCGCGCCCATACCGGATGCGGGATCCCAATCATGAGAACCGATAGCCAAATTCCCAACACCAGGAAACGACAGAACCTGCTTAACATGGCAACACCATGGAATCAAAAACTCTCTCCCGCTGAGGGGAGTAGCTTGGAAACTCAAGATAGCAGCTCGAGCGGTGGGTGGAGAGATTTTGCCGCTGCGGCTGTCTAGCCCTCTACATCCGTGTAGAGCCGCACAGTTAGGGCTTCCCCTCCGTCTTCGGGTATTTCGCCCCTCATTTCAAGGGCTACCGCAGCGACGTAGCCACCGGCAACCTGAAGCGGTAAGGTCACCCAGCGGGAGTCCTCGCCCAAAGCTGCAGAGCCGGCCAGACCTCTGCCCGTTCCCTTCAGGAGTGCCTCTTTTTGTGTCCACATTTGGAAGAAGAGGGCATCTCGCTCTGGAGCTGGACAGTTGGCCAAACGGACTTGCTCAGCAGCCGAAAAATAGCGTTGGGCGATGCGCTGCCAGCGGAGCACAGGTCGAACCCATTCCAGATCCACTCCAATGCGGTATTGCCATCTCAGGCCGATCAGGACGCGCTCGTGGGAGTGGCTGAGGTTAAACTGCAGCGGCAGGGGTGGATCCCGCCAGTAGGGTTTGCCGGTAGAACTGTGGTCGAGGGGGATCGCCTGGGGTGGAATGCCGCTGTAGCGGCTGAGCAAGCTCCGCAACCCAAGACGACCGGCCAGAAAGCGGCACCGATCCGCCGGCAGTTGTAAACGCTCTGCCCGCCGACGTTCCTCAGGAGAAAGAAAGTCGAGCTGGGGGAGCAACTTCTCCAACGGGGGGACTGTCTGCAGCCAAAGGTGCGCCTCCGACTTCCCCAACAACGGCTGCAGGGATCCCCCTGTGGCGACTGCTACCTCGCTGAAGTTGGATCCAGGCAACTCTGAAAACTGAGGATGGGATAACATGGCCTTGAATTGGTGGGGCTGGCAACACCACCCAGACAGTACACCCTTTCCTGTACGCGCTCGCGAGACCTGGTCTGACCTGATGCCCTCCTTCCACTATCCCCCCCGTCCTGACCGTGTCCGCGCAGCTCGTCAGCAGGCTATTCGTCAGGGGATCCTCTGGCTGTTGTTGGGGTTCACGGCTGTGTTGGCGGGTTCTGCCGGTGCCCTCTTGGCCGTGATGTTGCCCCGTCAGGTGATCCCAACTTCCCTCACACCTGCAGAACAAGAAGCCTTCCGTCCCGATGCCTTACGGGCTGCGGCTCTGGATCGCTCGTTGCATATCCTCATTCTCGGCACAGACAACCCGGATCCCACCCTGCCCTTGCCCACAGAGCGAGATCGCTTCCACACCCGCAGCGACACCATTCTCTTGGCCCGCTTTGATCCCCAGGCGCGGCGGATTACCGTTTTGTCCATCCCCCGCGACACTCGTGTGCGCTTGCCTGGCTTTGGTGTGGCCAAGATCAATGCTGCCAACTTGGCAGGGGGCCCGGCGCTGACGGCTCAGGTGGTCAGCCACTTGATGGGTGGGATCCCGATTGACCGCTACATTCGCCTCAATACCGACGCTCTGGAAGAGCTGATCGATGCGGTGGGCGGCGTGGAAATCTACGTGCCGGAACCGATGCAATACGCAGATCACACCCAGCAGTTGTTCATTCACCTGGAGCCCGGCTGGCAACGCCTCAATGGAGAACAAGCCCACCACTTTGCCCGCTTTCGCCACGATCACCTGGGATTGGGGGATATCGGTCGGGTGCAACGGCAACAGGAATTGCTGCGGGCCCTGAGCCGGGAACTGCTCTCCCCTGCTGTCTGGCCGCGGATCCCAAAGATTTTGCAGGTTATCCGCACCAACCTCGATACCAACCTCACCTGGGAAGAGGTTCTGAGCTTGGCCAAGTTTGTCCTCACCTCTGGGGGCGATCGCATCGACCTGGTGCTGCTGCCGGGCCGCTTCAGTCAGCCGGGAGAATTCTCCACCAGCTACTGGCTGCCGGATCCCGCCGGGATCCGACGGGTGGCCGTCTCCCACTTTGGCCTGGAGGCAGAGGTAGCCCGCATTCCTCCACACCGCCTGCGCATAGCCGTGCAAAACGCAACCGGAGAGCCGGGGATGGCCCGCCGTATGGTGCAAGAATTGGTGAGACAAGGATACGCCCATGCTTTTGCCGTGGAAGACAGCACTCAGGTGCTGCAGCAAACGGAGATCCTCGCCCAGAGCGGGGATCGGGAGGGGGCTAAACAGATCCGCGCCGCCATTGGCCTGGGAGAAGTGCGGGTAGAATCTACTGGCGTTCTCAACTCCGATGTCACCATTCGGATCGGCCAGGATTGGGCTCAACAGTTGGCTTTGGATGAAGCACTCCGCGCCGCTGACGCCAACGGCCAAACCCAAGCTCCGCCCGGAGCCGCTCAGCTCTAGAGAGCCGGTTCGGTTGCGAGTGCGGATTTCCGAAAAAGAGCCTGCTTGTCGGGGACTTTTCGGTCTCTGTAGATTAGCACTGAGCTTGTTTGAGTGCTGAGCCACCTATGACCGTGCTGGAACAGGGATCCATCACCATCCACACCGAGAACATCTTTCCCATCATCAAGCAGTCTCTCTACTCGGATCGAGAGATCTTCTTGCGGGAGCTGATCTCCAATGCTGCTGATGCCATCACCAAGCTGAAGATGGCCAGCCTTGCCGGCGAAGTGGCAGATCTCCCAGAGCCGGAGATTACGATTGCCCTCAACAAGGAGGCCAAGACCTTAGCGGTGGCCGATAACGGCATTGGCATGACTGCCGAGGAAGTGAAAAAATACATCAACCAGGTGGCTTTTTCCAGCGCTGAAGAGTTCATTCAAAAGTACAAGGGCAAAGACGCAGAGCAAGCAATCATTGGCCACTTTGGTCTAGGATTCTACTCCTCTTTTATGGTGTCGCAGCGGGTGGAGATCGACACCCTCTCCTATCGGCCCGGCAGCACGCCGGTGAAGTGGGCTTGTGACGGCACCACTACTTTTACCCTCTCCGATTCTGAGCGCTCCAGCATCGGCACCACCGTTACCCTTTACATCACCCCCGAAAACGAAGAATACCTGGAGCCAAGCCGCATTCGGGAATTGGTTCGTAAATACTGCGATTTCATCCCCGTTCCCATCAAGTTAAACGGGGAAGTGATCAACAAGCAAAAGCCCCTGTGGAGAACCTCACCTTCCGAACTCAAAGATGAGGATTACCTAGAGTTTTATCGCTACCTCTATCCCTTTCAAGAGGATCCCCATTTCTGGGTGCACATCAACACCGACTATCCCTTCATCGTGCAAGGGATCCTCTATTTCCCCAAGTTGCGCCCGGATATTGATCCCACCAAGGGTCAAGTCAAGCTGTTCTGCAACCAAGTCTTTGTCCAAGATAACTGTGAGGAAGTCATCCCCAAGTTTCTCCTGCCTCTGCGGGGGGCCATCGACAGCCCGGATATTCCTCTCAACGTCTCCCGCAGCTTCTTGCAAAATGACCGCACCGTAAGACGCATTGGGGATCACGTTGCCAAAAAGGTGGCGGATCGTCTCAATGAACTGTACAGGGAAGATTACGAAAAATACGTCAAGGTCTGGCCCGACATCAGCCTCTTTATGAAGTTTGGGGCGATGAACAACGACAAGTTCTTTGCCCAGATTAAGGATATTCTCATTTTCCGAGTGGCCGGATCCCCTGCTGACAAACCCGAATATGTGACCCTGAAAGCGTACCTGGAGCGCACCCGCGACAAGCAAAACAAGCGAGTTTACTACGCCACCGATGAGGCTGCCCAGAGTGCCTACATCGATCTCCACCGCTCTCAAGGACTGGAAGTGATCATGCTGGATAGCTGGATCGACAGCCACTTCAGCAGCTTTTTGGAGCGGGAATACAAAGAAGAAGGGATCCAATTTAAGCGGGTGGACTCTGAGCTGGACGAAACGCTGGTAGATAAAGACAAAGCCGCCGAAATTGTGGATCCGGTCACGCAAAAAACCCGCAGCCAAAAGTTGGTCGATCTCTTTCGGCAGGCCCTGGGCAAAGACAAGTTGCAGATCAAAGCAGAAGCTCTTAAATCAGAGTCGGTTCCGGCCATGATCTTGCTGCCGGAGACGCTGCGGCGCCTGCAGGAGCTCAACGCCGTCATCCAGCAAAAGCCGCTGGAGTTTCTGGAAGAGCACACCCTGGTTCTGAACACGGCCCATCCCCTCATCCAAAACCTGCAATCTCTTGCCGATCGGGGGCGGGATCCCGACTTGGTTCACCTCATCTGCAATCACATCTACGATTTGGCTTTGATCACCCAGAAAAGCTTTGATCCAGCAGCCGCGCGGGCCTTTGTGCAGCGTTCCAACGAAGTGCTGACTCGCCTCACCCGCCCTCAATAGGCAGCGCTGTCCAGGGTAGACTGCAGGGCTTCCGCTCCACCGGGCAGAGACGGACGGGATCCGGCCCCGTTGCCGCTGTGGCCGTAGCTGCCTTGGAGCACGGGGGCAACTTGGCGCATCAGCGTCGCCATCTCCAGGGCACTCATGGCGTATTCCCAACCTTTGTTGCTCTTGACCCCGGCCCGCTCCAGAGCCTGCTGCAGGGTATCGGCGGTGAGGATCCCGAAAATAACCGGCACTCCGGTACGAAATCCTGCCGCCGCAATGCCCTTGGAGACCTCCGCCGCCACATAGTCGAAGTGGGGAGTTTGCCCGCGAATCACTGCCCCCAGACAGATGATGGCATCATAACGGCGAGATTGGGCCAGTTGGTGAGCCAGCAAAGGCACCTCAAAACTGCCGGGCACCCAGTAGTAGTCCACTTGCTTGCTCTCCGGGCCGATATCCACACCATGCCGCTTCAGCGCGTCCTGGCACCCTTCTAACAATTTGCCGGTGATTAGGTCGTTAAACCGACCGATGACGATGGCTAGACGCAGATCCTCCGTCTGAACAAAATTGCCCTCGTAAACTGCCATCTACGCTGCTCCAGATCTACCCAAGAGAAGAACAAGCGGGCCGACACGGCAAAACCACGCTTTCCCATCCTAATTCACTGAGGGAGCCACGGCGCAGACGCCCCGGCCTTCATGCCCAGAGGTACTGCTCGAAACGATGGCTTGCTGGCCCTCTTGGCATTCAACTTCCACCCCGCCTTGGCAACCATCTGGGCTGACTCAAAAGCGGGAAGGAACATCAACGGGTAATTGTTGGCCAGGGGAGAATTTTCCCATTGCTGCGCAACCCTGGGCGAATACAAATGGCGGTGTTTGTCTTCCTGGCCGTTTCGATAAAGATCTATTTTTGTGCGGAAAGACACACCTCTACCTGAGGCCAAGACCTAGCTTGGGTACATGACACAGCCGCTTTCTGAAATTGCCCGCGCCCAAGGGATCAACTACTTTCTGCTCTCTTTTACCGACCTGCTTGGGATCCAACGGGCCAAGCTGGTGCCTGCCTCAGCTATCGACTTCATGGCAGAGGGTCAGGCTGGATTTGCCGGGTTTGCTGCCTGGTTGGACTTGACGCCTGCAGACCCCGATGTGTTTGCCCAGCCGGAGCGCGAGCGCTTGTTTCAACTGCCCTGGCAGCCGGAAGTGGCCTGGATGCCTGCCGATCTAATTCAGGTCAACGGGGATCCCTTGCCACAAACCCCCCGCTGGGTGTTGAAGCAGGTGTTATCCCAAGCAGAAGCTATGGGCTTTCAAGTCAAGACGGGGATCGAATGCGAGTTCATGCTTCTGTCGCCCGAAGAGTGGGCCATTTCCGATGAGCGGGATCGGCAGGCCAAGCCCTGCTATGACCAGCAAAGTTTGATGCGGCGTTTTTCGGTGATCCGGGACATCTGCGATGGCATGCAGAAGCTGGGCTGGGATCCCTATCAAAACGATCACGAGGATGCCAACGGCCAGTTTGAGATGAACTGGCGGTTTAACGACGCCCTGCTCACTGCTGACCGCCACGCCTTTTTCAAATACATGGTGAAAAGCATTGCCGAAAAGCATGGCTACCGGGCCACCTTTATGCCCAAACCCTTTGCTCATCTGACAGGCAACGGCTGCCACACCCATATTTCTCTTTGGCAAGGCGAACAAAACCTGTTTGCCGATCCCCAAGGGGAATTGGGGCTTTCTCAACTGGCCTATCACTTCATCGGCGGGGTGCTACACCATGCACCTGCTTTGTGTGCCCTCACCAACCCGACGGTCAATTCTTATCGTCGCCTCAATGCCCCTGTCACCCTCTCTGGGGCCACCTGGTCTCCCAATACGATCAGCTACAGCGGCAATAATCGCACCCACGCCATTCGGATCCCGGATGCCGGGCGGTTTGAATTGCGTTTGGCCGATGCTGCCGCCAATCCCTATCTTTTGGCTGCTGGTCTCATTGCCGCCGGTCTGGACGGGATCCAACACCAACGGGATCCTGGCCCCCGCTGCGACAACAACACCTACACGGATCCCCTCCCCAATGCCCCAACGTTGCCCGGCTCTCTGGTCGAAGCCCTCAACCACTTAGACCAAAGTACCCTGTTCCGTAGCAGGCTGGGGGATCCCTTTGTGAATGCCTACCTCAAGCTCAAACGCCAACAGTGGCAGGAATACAACCGTCAGATCACGCCCTGGGAGCGGGAAACAACCTTGGATTGCTAGCCCGGTAGTTGTTGTTATCTCATTACACCTTGAGAGAGGGCTTCCAACTGGCCTGGAGTGACCCTAAACCTGGGCCAACTGGTGTTGAGCTGCCTGCCGCATCACCTCTACTGGCACAGGCTTGCCTCCCAGCCAAAGCGATAGAGCCTTGGCCCCCTGGTGAACCAGCATCTCTAGTCCACTGATGGGGGTATGTCCCAACTCGGCGGCCATCCGCAGCAGAGGAGTGGGATCCGGCACATAGATCAGGTCGTAGACGATGGCACCCGGAGACAGCAGGCCCAGTTGCTCCCGGCTCAGGGGAGAGAGCTCCTGACCGCCAGGGGATCCCGGCTTGTGCATGCCCACGGGGGTGGTGTTGACCAAAAGCCGCGTCTGAGACAGGTAGCAATTCAACTCCGCCCAGTTCACCGTCTCCACCTGAGGCCAGGTCTGTTGCAAGGCCAGCAATGAGTTGGGGGATCGCCCCGCCACCCGCACCGGCCCCAGCCCCAACTCCAAACAGCCTTGGATGGCCGCCCGCGCTGCCCCCCCGGATCCCAGAATGAGGGTAGGGATCCCTTTTTCCAGACCCAGCAAAGGCTGCACAAAGCCATCGATATCGGTATTGGTGCCCGCCCACCCGCCCTCTGGCAAGGGGTAAACCGTATTCACCGCCCCCACCGCTGCTGCCCGCGATTCAATCTGATCGAGCAAAGGGAGAATGGCCTGTTTGTGAGGAATCGTCACATTAAACCCCCGCACCCCAATGGCCGCTAGCCCTGCCACCGCCGCCGCCAAGTGTTTTGGAGCCACCGGAAACGGCACATAGCAATAGTTTTCCCCCATAGCTGCCAAAGCAGCATTGTGCATGGCTGGGGATAAGCTGTGGGCCACCGGATCCCCGATTAGACCGAGCAATTGGGTGCTTCCCGAAATCCGACCGTCCACCGGCTCAGCCAACTCCTCAAGGGATCCCTGAAGTCACTTTAAAGACTACTGAGACTCCGACTCAACCCGCTGCAGAGTCTGCCGGTAGCGATGGCGCCAGCCGGCCAGAGATTCTTCCGAAATGTGGTCGATCAAGGTGCTCATCTCCGCCAGGATCTGGTAAACGCGGTCAAAGCTTTGTCGGGTTCGCTCTTCCTGTTCCGGTTGACGCGCCTGCACCATGTACAAGCTCATCTTGATGGTTTGCAGACGGTTTTTGCCCAAATCTTCCAGCATTTCCCGAATTTGCCCGATTGCCTCCCGCCTCACCTGTCTCTGCCGCCGTCGCAACAGCCAAAAGAGGATCCCGTGGATAACCCCCACCAAAGTGGCGCTGACCGCCGTTGCCGTTTCTAGCGAAAAAGCGCTGCGGCTGGCCACAAAACCACTTAGCAGAATCACCCCTATTCCCACCGCTGTCAAGACTAGCTCAATGTTGTTTAGGAACCATCTTCCTGCTGGTCTCCAGATCCCAGATCCGGCCACTTGACCCTGAAGAATGCCCATCATAGCCTTTTGCACCTCCCTTCCGTCTCTCCCGTTCGCTCAGCCCATCGCTACCTGCTCAGCCGTCCCAAAGCCAGGCGCGGTCTTCTACGGCTCAGTTGACGCTTCAGACAAAGCTGCCGGAGTTTTCGCCGCCGCAAGCGCAAGGGTCTATGGGCCAGGGATCCCGCTGTGGACAGTTCCGGTGCAGAAGCCTGCATTTTTTGGCTGAGCTCTTGATGGTGTTGGCGGAGATCCTCAATCTGCCTGAGGCGAGTCTCCAGCTCTCGGCGCAGTTCGGCGTTTTCTTTTTCCAGACGCTGCAGGCGTTTCAGCAGCTCTGAGGACTCCGTTCCGCTGACGCGGTCGGAAACTGGGATGGGATGGGGAGCAGTCACCACCGAGCTGTGCACATTCCTGCTATCTCGCATAGCCTGGGCAGCCCGACGCAACAGAGCCACCCCCTTGGGATCATCGCTGTCCATGAGGCTGGCCGCTCCAAACTGGAGCTGCACCGGCAGCGCCCGCCCATTCACCACAAAGGGATCCTGAATCATCCGCTGACAGCAGCGTTCGGCAGCCATTTGCGCAGCAGCCAAGGTGCTCCCCGGCAGCAGAATGATAAACTGCCCCTCGTCGTAGCAAAACAGGTCGTCTCCATCGCGCAGGTTATTGGCCAAACGCTCCCTAAACAGTTTGAGCAGATCAGCCCGACCGTCAGCATCCAGCCCTTGTGCCAGAGAACCGAGGTTGGCCAAGCGCAGCACAAACAAGCTGAGGGGTTCCGATTGGGCACGGGCCTGGGCCACCCGCAGCGGCAAACGAGCCACCAAATCCTGACGGTTACCCACCTCCAAACCAATCGACTTGGGGGGAGAGGGAGGAGATTTTTGCCCAGTTTTGAGCAGATATTGCTGGCGGCGACTTTCTACAATGCGCAGCCCTGCCCGCACCCGCGTCAGCAGCTCTGCAGCCTGAAAGGGTTTGGAAAGAAACTCATCGGCGCCTGCCTCCAAAGCCCGCTCCATGCTATCGTTGCCCTCGCGGGCAGTCATAATGATGTAGTACACCCAAGCATATTCCGGCAGTTGCCGCAGTTGACGGCACAGGTCCAGGCCGTTCAGGGAGGGCATGACCCAATCGGCAATGATCAGATCTGGGGGTTGGCGGCGAATTTGCTCCAGCGCGGAGAGGCCATCCAAAGCATAAGAAATACTGCAGCCCTGCTTGCCCAAAAAGTTGGACAGCATCTCTGCCACCATGTAGCTATCATCCACGATCAGTACACGGGCTTGCAGACTGCCGTCTTGGCTTCTGCCAGAGCCGAGTTTCGCCTTCTCAGGCGCAGGAGCTGCACTAGCGCTCTCCGGTCTGGGATCCATAGACAAACTGAGGCAGGATGGCGAGAAAATCCGGGAAAGCAAACTACCCGCAACTTTCCATCGTTATTCTAATGCGGTAGCAAACAGCAGCCGCTTCCACTTTGCCGAGTTGGTTAGATGGATTGAATCACTCTTGAATCACTGAGACTTCGCTCGTCCAGAGCCGCTGTCTGTTGCTGCCCAAGGCTTGCTCTGACCAGAAGCCCTTTGGCGGGAGAGCTGAAATCTATGTGGTGAACATTTGTGAATTATTCGAGGCAGCAAAGCAGAGGCTCAGTAACGGATCTCGAGGGTGACTTGGGCGCGCACGGTTTGCTGTCCCCCCTCCACCGGTGTGGATGCCGTTTCTAGACGGGCATAGTCGGCGCGGGCAAAGGGGATCGGCGGCGGGATCATGTAGCCATCGCTCTGAATCTGGATGCGCTCGACGGAACGGATGCTCAGGTTCAAGGCCCCCAGCACATCCTGGGCTTGACGTTGGGCATCTTTCACGGCTTGGGTTAGGGCGCGGCTGCGCGCCTCCAACAGGGTGGCATCGTCGGCCCGGAAACTGACCGATTCCACCTGGGTGGCTCCGGCGGCCACGGCTTCATCCAGCACTTGCCCGGCTCTGGCCACGGGCACCTCGAATTGCAGACTGTTTTGCCCCTGCACACCCGTTAGGCGAGGCTGGCCATCCCGGTAGTCGTATTGCGGGTAGAGGGAAATGCCGGTGGTTTGTAGAGCGCCTACTTGCAGCTCCTTGAGGCGATTGACCAGCCGCTCTGAGCGTTCTGCCACCTGTTGTTGTACCGATTGCGCCGTCTCCCCTTGAATGACTACCCCTAAGCGAATGAGGGCAATGGAGTTCTCCACCGAGACCGATCCCTGCCCTGTAACCGTCAACATTCGGGATCCCTCACCAGGACTGGCCATCGCTCCACCTCCGGCGATTATGTTCCAACCCAACAGGGCCACCGCCAGTACCAGGCCCAGCCACGCTACCCCCTTCAGCCCTTTCCAACCCCTGATCCCGTTCATTGCTTTCCCCTTCTGTGGTTCAATCCCAGCCTACTCCCACCGCTCCTCAGCCTGATCCGACAAAAGCCCCAGCCACCAGTTCCCTAACCTCACCCAGCCGGTGCGTTCTTGCCCCCACGGATCCCGTATCCGCACACGGAATACCCGTTGATACTTGGAAGTGCTCCCAGAAAAAGGCCCCAGCCGCCAGTACCGTGCCTCCTGGCTCAACAGGGAGTAGCCCTGCTTTGCCGCCCACCGCTGCAGCAATTCTTGGCTGCGTCTTTGTTCCCAGACGAAAATCCCAACGAAAAGGGCAGCAGCAACCGCCGCCCCTACTAGGGCCAATGCCAGCTCAGACATGGGGATAGACTCTACTGCCCATCCTACAAAAGTTGCTCCAATGCTGGGATCCCCGGCTGCAAAAGTTAACCTTCGCCGCTTACCCGCTCTTAGACCCTAGATAGAGGGATCCCTGCTTCAACCCATCAGACCGTATGATTGAGGCAGGGTGGTCAAAACTCAATCGGTTCTCAAGTCGTTAAGGTCTCTTTACAGAATGGCCGAATCGAAACTGCGACAACTGCTGCACGATCTGGATGTTGAGCTGCAAAAAACCCCTGGCTTGGATGAAAAGCAGCGGCAGCACATTGCCACCATTCGCCAGGAAGTGGAAGCGGTGCTGGCCGAGCTGGGATCCCCGACCGAGAGCAAACCGAGCCAAGGCCCCAGGGATCGCATTGGAGAGGCGCTGGGCCTGTTCGAGACCTCCCATCCCAACCTCACCCTGATCCTGGAGCAGGTGATCGACACGCTGGCGGGAATGGGTTTGTAGTTTCATGGTCGGTAAAAGGGCTCACCAGAAAGCTCCCTTGCTTGCTAGCCTTGGTAATGCGTTGAAAGCTCCTTATGCTCTATGACCAGCACTCTCCACTCCACCTCGTTTAACACCGCCCGCTCCAAACAGATTTTTGCCCGGGCACAAAGTCTCATGCCGGGGGGAGTGAGTTCTCCGGTGCGCGCCTTCAAGTCGGTGGGCGGGGATCCCGTCGTGTTCGACCGTGTCTCAGGGGCCTACGCCTGGGATGTGGACGGCAACCAATACATCGACTACATCGGCAGTTGGGGGCCTGCCATTGTCGGCCATGCCCACCCCGAAGTCATTGAGGCTCTGCGCCGAGCTTTGGAGAAAGGCACCAGCTTCGGCGCCCCTTGCGTTCTGGAAAATGAGCTGGCGGAGCGGGTCATTGAGGCGGTGCCCAGTGTGGAGATGGTGCGCTTTGTCAATTCCGGCACCGAAGCTTGCATGGCGGTGCTGCGCTTGATGCGGGCCTATACCGGTCGGGAAAAGGTGATCAAGTTTGAGGGCTGCTACCACGGCCATGCGGACATGTTCTTGGTGAAGGCCGGTTCGGGGGTGGCCACGCTGGGCTTGCCAGACTCGCCGGGGGTGCCCAAGGCAGCTACCAGCGCTACGCTGACGGCTCCCTACAACGACCTGGAGGCAGTCAAGGCCCTGTTTGAACAGCACCCCGACTCCATTGCCGGAGTCATCCTAGAGCCGGTGGTGGGCAATGCCGGCTTTATTCCCCCCCAGCCGGGCTTCTTGGAAGGCTTGCGAGATCTCACCCAAAAGTACGGGGCCCTGCTGGTATTTGATGAGGTGATGACCGGCTTTCGCATCAGCTATGGCGGTGTACAGGCCAAGTTTGGGGTCATCCCCGATTTAACGACCCTGGGCAAGGTCATCGGCGGCGGCCTGCCGGTGGGGGCCTACGGCGGTCGGCGAGAAATTATGGAAATGGTGGCTCCAGCGGGGCCGATGTATCAGGCAGGGACTCTTTCCGGCAACCCCCTGGCCATGACAGCAGGGATCCAGACACTGGACATTTTGCGTCGTCCGGGCACCTACGAGTACCTGGAGCGGATTACCGAGAAGTTGGCGACGGGGCTATTGCAGATCGCGCGGGAAACGGGGCATGAGATGTGCGGGGGCTATCTGCCCGGCATGTTTGGCTTCTTTTTTACTGCCGGCCCGGTGCGCAACTACGAAGAGGCCAAGACTTCCGATCTGCAGAAATTTGCCCGCTTCCATCGCGGCATGTTGGAGCGGGGAGTCTATCTGGCGCCCTCGCAATTTGAGGCCGGCTTCACCTCCCTGGCCCACACAGAGGCCGATGTGGAGAAAACCTTGGCCGCAGCGCGAGAGGTGTTGAGCACCCTCTGAGTCTGCAATTCACCCTCTTTCGAGGCGGGATCCCTGCTATGGCCGAGCACATCCACCGCAACTGGAGCATGACTCTAGTCAATAATAAGCTCAACTATA
>NZ_JANSIH010000364.1:0-528 GCF_047462075.1 Synechococcus sp. R55.2 | reverse complement strand
ACGAGCTGGAGCTGCAGGGAGATCTCAACCTGGATGTGGAACTGGCAGGCAACCTGCGGGATCCCCATGCCCGCGGATCCCTGACAGTGGTCAACGCCCAGATCAACCAGGTGCCGCTGCGGGAGGTGGGAGGACAATTTGACTACCAGCGGGGGCAGCTGCGCCTGGACGGCGCCCTGCTGGCCAATGGTGACGAACCCATTCGCCTCTTTGGCCTGGTGCCCTACACCCTGCCCTTTGCCGAGGTGCGGGCCGAATCCGACCAGATCGACCTCACCCTGCAAGCCAAGCATGGCGGTCTGCGCCTGATCAACCTCTTCACCGACCAGGTGCGCTGGGAAGGCGGCCAAAGCCAACTGGAGCTGGCCATCCGCGGCACCTTGCGAGAGCCCAGCCTGCAGGGGAACTTGAGCGTCAACTCGGGGATCCTCAAGCTGGCAGCCCTACCGGAACCCATCACCGACCTGACAGGCCAGATTGCTTTTAACCTCACTCAACTGCAAGTCCAGGAGCTGCGGGGACAGTTGG
>NZ_JANSIH010000363.1:0-530 GCF_047462075.1 Synechococcus sp. R55.2 | reverse complement strand
AGGCGGCCCGCATCGGCGGTGTCAACCCCGCCGCCATCAACGCGCTGCTCGGCACGCAGATCGCGCCGATCTTCGCTGAGCCGCGTCCCGGCGATGTGAAGCACTCTTGCGCCGATATCGGTCGAGCGCGTGAGCTGCTCGGCTTCGCGCCGAGCGTCTCTTTTGAGGAAGGCTTGCGCCACACGCTGGCGTGGCTGAGGAATGCCTGATCTACACTGACTTGGGAGAGAGGACAATGGGATTATTCAGCGGGAAAAATGCGTTGATCTTCGGCGTCGCCAACAAGGACTCAATCGCCTGGGGCATCACGCAGGCGCTGCACGCGGAAGGCGCTAACATCGGTCTGAGCTACGCCAACGAGAAGCTCAAGCGGCGCGTTGAGCCGTTAGCGCAATCCATCGGCATCACTTTTCTAGAGTGCAACGTGCTGGACGACGCGGCGCTCGATCAGGTCTTTGCGCGCGCGGCGCAGCACTTCGGCAGGCTAGACGTGCTTGTCCACGCGGTCGCCTTCGCTGAGCGCGCCGATC
>NZ_JANSIH010000362.1:0-3368 GCF_047462075.1 Synechococcus sp. R55.2 | reverse complement strand
CCCTTGTGGTAGGGGGCTGGCCCCTCGGTCCCCAGCGGCGAGCCGCCAGTAGGATCGGCGCTGCGGTGTTTCACGACCCGGTTCGGGATGGGACGGGGTGGGTCCACCGCGCTCTACACACACCCAGTGGCTGAAGGAACGGTCGTCCCTTCACCCCTCACGCGATTGCTTCCTCGTGCACCCTGGTTCCCTGCTGCCGGTCGGTTCGCCGTGACGGAAGGAAGCCCTCGCCCCTGCGCACCGGTCGCCTCTACGGGTCACCCCGCCTCCAGCTCCGGCCGCTTTCCCCGCTCATCTCGCGGGGGGCTTACCAGCCTTGCGCTGTGAGAGCAGTCGTCTTGCGGCGTGTTTCCCACTTAGATGCTTTCAGCGGTTCTCACTCCCGGACATAGCTACGGAGCCTGCAGGACGCCCTACAACTCCTCCACCAGCGGTCCGTCCAGCCCGGTCCTCTCGTACTAGGGCCAGCCCCGCGCACTGCTCTACACGCTCAGAGCGGATAGAGACCGAACTGTCTCACGACGTTCTGAACCCAGCTCGCGTGCCGCTTTAATGGGCGAACAGCCCAACCCTTGGGACCTACTCCAGCCCCAGGATGCGACGAGCCGACATCGAGGTGCCACGCTCCGCCGTCGATATGAACTCTTGGGCGGTCTGAGCCTGTTATCCCCGGGGTAGCTTTTATCCGTTAAGCCACAGGCCTTCCACCCGGTCCTGTGGGATCACTACGGCCGACTTTCATCCCTGCTCGGCTGGTCTGCCTCGCAGTCAAGCGCCCTTCTGCCGTTGCACTCCACGGCGGATGACCATCCCGCCTGAGGGCGCCGTTGCGCGCCTCCGTTACCTTTTAGGAGGCGACCGCCCCAGTCAAACTACCCACCAGCCACCGTCCCCGCCGCAGGCGGGTGAGGGCAGCGCAGACCGAAGAGTGGTATTTCACCGTCGGCTCCAGTCGGCCCGCAAGCCAACCTTCTTCGCCTCCCACCTATCCTACGCATCGGCCTCCGCTACCCGATGGCAAGCTGTAGTAAAGCTCCACGGGGTCTTTTTGTCCCGCTCTGAGTTGGCCGCATCTTCACGGCCACTGCAATTTCACCGAGCCCCTGGTCGAGACAGTGCCCAGATCGTGATGCCTTTCGTGCGGGTCGGAACTTACCCGACAAGGAATTTCGCTACCTTAGGACTGTTATAGTTACAGCCGCCGTTTACCGGGGCTTCGGTTGGGAGCTTGCACCCCGCCCCTTAACCTTCCGGCACTGGGCAGGCATCACCCCCTATACGTCGCCTTTCGGCTTGAGCAGGGAGCTGTGGTTCTGGTAACCAGTCGCCTGGGCCTGGACCCTGCGGCTGCCTCGCGCTCCACCCGCTAGGGGTTTCACGCTACGCGCAGCACCCCTTCTTCCGAAGGTACGGGGTCAATTTGCCGAGTTCCTTAACCAGGGGTCACTCGTCCACCTTGGTTTCCTCAACCTGTCTACCGGTGTCGGTTTGCGGTACGGGCGTGGGTGGTCTTCCGAGCCGGCCTTTCTTGGCTGCACAGGCGCCTCGCCATCGGCGTGCGGTTGCCCGCACCCCTTTCACTCGCCTCTCGGTCACCGCCGCACGGATTTGCGTCGTGCGGCTCCCTACCGGCTTGGACGGCGCTCGTCTCGCCGCGGCGACTACCCCTCAGCATCCGGCATTGGTCAAACGACCACCACACGGTACAGGACTATCAACCTGTTGTCCATCGGGTCTGGCGTGTGCCGTCCCCTTAGGCCCGACTACCCTGCCGCGGTGCACCCGTGCGGCAGAACCCTTAGACTTTCGGTGGCGATGATTGCGACATCGCTTCTCCGTTACTCATTCCGGCATTCGCACTCGTTGCCGCTCCACCGACGCTTCCGCGCCGACTTTGCAGCGGCAACGACGCTCCCCTACCGTTTGCCGATGGCAAACCCGCGGCTTCGGTGCATCGCTTTGCCCCGCTACAGCGTCGGCGCAGCGCTGCTTGACCAGTGAGCTGTTACGCACTCTTTCAAGGATGGCTGCTTCTAAGCCAACCTCCTGGTTGTCTGAGCGGCGCCACAACCTTTCCCACTTAGCGATGACTGGGGGACCTTAGCCGGCGGTCTGGGTTGTTTCCCTCTCGACGACGGATGTTCGCACCCGCCGTCTCACGCGCGGTGCCCACCCCTGGCATTTGCAGTTTGCCGTCGCTTGGTAAGCGGTGAAGCCCCCGCACAACAACAGCGCTCTACCTCCAGGGGTGGCGTAGCCGCGGCTGTACCTCAATACATTTCGGGGAGAACCAGCTATCTCCGTGTTCGATTGGCATTTCACCCCTACCCACAGCTCATCCGAGCCTTTTGCAACAGACACCGGTGCGGCCCTCCACGTCCTGTTAGGGACGCTTCAGCCTGGCCATGGGTAGCTCACACGGTTTCGGGTCTATCCCCGGCGACGGTCGCCCTGTTCAGGCTCGCGTTCACTCCGGCTCCGGCTGGCACTGCCTTAACCACGCCACCGAGGATAACTCGCCGGATCATACTCCAAAAGGCACGCGGTCACCGGTCACTCCGGCTCCCACGGCGTGGAAGCACACGATTTCAGGGTCTCTTTCACTCCCCTCACCGGGGTGCTTTTCACCGTTCCCTCACGGTACTGTGCGCTATCGGTCACTGCGTGTAGGTTGCCTTGGACAGTGGTCTGCCCGGCTTCAGCCCGGGTTCTTCGTGCCCGGACCTACTCAGGAGCGACCCGCCCGGCTGAGGCGCCCGCCTACGCGACTGTCACGCTCTGCGGTGCAGGGTTCCACACTGCTTCGGCTCAGCGCGGTCGCTCGGGTGACCGACGAGCAGGTCGGTCACGGGTCGTCCTCCAACCCCGCGGGCGCAACGGCTGCTCCCTATTT
Organism: Synechococcus sp. R55.2; assembly: GCF_047462075.1. Taxonomy (NCBI): domain Bacteria; kingdom Bacillati; phylum Cyanobacteriota; class Cyanophyceae; order Synechococcales; family Synechococcaceae; genus Synechococcus; species Synechococcus sp. R55.2. Next base: position 475 of record NZ_JANSIH010000362.1, on the reverse strand, counting down.
CACGCCCGCGGTTTAGGCTGCACCCGGTTCGCTCGCCGCTACTACGGGTGTGGTTCACGCTTCCTCCGGCTACTGAGATGTTTCAGTTGGCCGGGTTCCCGCTCCGCTGTTGCGGAGCGCTGCCAGATGGCAGCGGGTTGCCCCATTCGGAGACCTCCGGATCACAGCCTGCACGCGGCTCCCCGGAGCATATCGGTGCCGTGCCCCGTCCTTCATCGGCACGCAGCGCCATGGCATCCATCGTGTGCTCATCATGTCTTCCTTCCGTCACGGCCAACCGACCGTGACCCGGTCGCACGGTGCGGGTGGACGCACGCACCGCAGACCGGCAGTAATATCAGTGCAATCGCGTGAGATGTTAAGGTACGACTGGCGCACCCACACTGAATGACGAGAAGCCAAACACCACAACAATTTAGATTGGGAGAGAACTCCCTAGAAAGGAGGTGATCCAGCCGCACCTTCCGGTACGGCT
>NZ_JANSIH010000361.1:0-535 GCF_047462075.1 Synechococcus sp. R55.2 | reverse complement strand
CCACCTTAAGTTCCCCCTTCGGGGGGATCCCTAGAAATTGGAAACCTGCCACACTCCGCTTGGTACGTCGGAACATGCACCGTTCCCCCTTCGGGGGGATCCCTAGAAATTGGAAACCCTGGGGCCTCCATTAAGGGTCAGAAGGTGCTCTTTTACTTGTTCCCCCTTCGGGGGGATCCCTAGAAATTGGAAACTGGATCAAACGGTATAACGATCATGTATTGTTCTTGTGTTCCCCCTTCGGGGGGATCCCTAGAAATTGGAAACACGAAGTGAAACCCGTAGGATTTCTCCCAACCCAGAGCGTTCCCCCTTCGGGGGGATCCCTAGAAATTGGAAACTCTAGCTCTCAATCGTTCATAAAATAGTTTACCTTCTTGTTCCCCCTTCGGGGGGATCCCTAGAAATTGGAAACGGCAGGGGATGAAACCCCCTGCATCGTAAATTTGTTTGTTCCCCCTTCGGGGGGATCCCTAGAAATTTGAAACGTCATTGTAATATACGTATTCAATCGCCTCGGTAGGCCCAGTTCCCC
>NZ_JANSIH010000360.1:0-19853 GCF_047462075.1 Synechococcus sp. R55.2 | reverse complement strand
AACAAAGGCCAGAGCTCCAACCCCAATCCTTACCAAAACCCCTTCCAGCGCTGAGTCTTCAAGGCATGCGCAGTTCCCCTTCTACTTCTAGGCGGGTGTAGGGGCCGACGTTGAGGAAGCGCTCCCCCAGCATCTCGGCGGCGGCAGGTTGGATCCAGCCCATGCGCTGCAGCAGGTGCAAAGCCAAAGCATATTTGGCCCGTGCAGCTCCATCCTGAACCTTGATGGCCAGGCCCATGCCTTCCCCTACCCGGCCAATGCATTGGATCCCTTCAGCACCCGATTTGCTCACCAGATCCCCTTGAGTAGCCCGCATCAACTCCGTGTCGAAACACCCCTGTCCAGCCACCATCTCCGGGTGATGGGTCATGGCCCGTGCTACCGATTCCAAGTCGGGCCGCTCGCCGGCGGTCAGTTGGGCGAATAGGGAGGCCAGGTGATTCAGTTGCAGTTGGTAGGTGGGCACCCCACAGTCATCCCGCGCAAACAAAAACTCCTCCGAGGGCATTTGCAGCAAATCCGCCAGCTTGGCCCGCACCAGGGCTTGCACCGGATGCTGCCGCTGGGCGTAGTCTGACAAGGTCCAGTTTTGGGCGCGGCTGGCCACGAGCATGCCAGCATGTTTGCCGGAGCAGTTGTGGCACAGGGGGCTGGGCTTGCCGGGTGGGGTGGGGCAGACCAGCAAATCGGGAGATAGATCGGCCCGCCACAGTATGCTGAACACCTGCCGCGCATGAGCCGTGGTGCCCTGATGGGATCCGCACATGATGGCAATATCTTTCTCAGTGAGGCGGTAGCGCTCGCGGATGCCGGTGGAGAGCATGGCCAGCGCTTGGAAAGGCTTGAGGGCAGAACGGGCAAAGACGGGGGTGGTGCTGTTGCCGGCCATGGCCAGAGAACGCCCGCGGCTATCGGCCACGACAGCTTGGCAATGATGGATAGATTCGGTCAACCCCTCCCGCAAGACATGGATTAAGAGTTCGGGGGCGGTGGAACGATTCTCAAATGACATGAAAACCTGGGAAAGGGCTGACGAAGCTGGGAAAGAGGGTGTGTACTCTTCAAATCATACGCGCAGATCCTACGCGAGAAGTTGGCGGGATCCCCTAAAGTAGCAAAATGGAACCCTTCCGCTCGGATCCCTGACCTCTGCCATGTCCTCCAATCCCCTGGTGTTTTTGGTCTGTCACGGCAGCCGGGATCCCGATTATCAGCAGGCTTTGGCAGATTTGTTGGCCCGGGTGCAGCAGCAGCTGGCTCCCCAGCCGGTGGAGCTGGCCCAGTTGGAAGGTCAGCCTCTCACCCTGGCCGAACAGATTCAAGGACGGCTGGCAGCTTGGCTGGGCGCAGGCCGATCTCCCAATCAGGTGGTGCTGCTGTCACTGTTTATGGGGGGGGATCCCACGTGGAAGAGGATTTACCGGCTGCGGTGAAGCAGGTTCAAGCTCGCTGGCCGCGCCTGCCCATCCGGTTAACACCCCCCATTGGCCAGCACCCGGCCCTCCTGGATCTGTTGGTGGCTCGCATTCTGGCTCCACAGCCCTCTTGCTCTGCAAAGCTCAGGCAATCCGGCGAACGGGCAGATGCCTGGATTGTGCTTGGCCATGGCAGCCGTCTGCCGGGGTTTGCCGCCCAGCTCCAAGCAGGGATCCAAACTGTGCAACGGCGCTTGCCCGAGATCCCCTTGCATGTGGCTTTTGCTGCCCAGTCCCCCACCTTAGAAGCGGTCGTGATCCATTGCTTGCGCCTTAGCCAGTGCCGTCTACGGGTGCTGCCGTTTTTTCTCTTTCCAGGCGGTCTGCTGCGCGCCCTACAAGAACAGGCTCAGCGATTACAGCGGGAATGGCCTCTGCTCCAAATCCAGGTGGAGCCGCCCCTCTGGCGGGATCCTCAACTGATGCAGGCCATTGTGGAGACACTCCAGGCTTTTAGCCCGGCGCTGGAATAGCCGAATCTTTCCCGTTCCCTCAAAATGGATATTTCCAACAGCAATGACGCGACCAGGACTTGAGATGGGCAAAGTGTATTTGGTGGGGGCAGGGCCTGGGGATCCAGGGCTGCTGACGGTGAAGGGAAAGGCGCTACTCGCCCACGCGGATGTGGTCATCTACGATGCTCTGGTGGGATCCTCCATCCTGGAGCTGATCCCGCCGACGGCAGAACGGATCTATGCTGGCAAACACTGCGGCGCTCACACCTTGCCCCAGGAGCAGATCACAGCCTTGCTGATGGAGAAAGCTCGGACGGCAGCCGTGGTGGTGCGGCTCAAAGGGGGGGATCCCTTCATCTTTGGGCGAGGCGGCGAGGAGATGTTGGCTCTGGTGCAGGCCGGGATCCCAGTGGAGGTGGTGCCGGGAATTACGGCGGGCATTGCCGCCAGCGCCTATGCCGGGATCCCTCTCACCCATCGCGACCTCAGCTCCTCAGTTGCTTTTGTTACCGGACATGAGGCGGCAGGGAAATACCGCCCTCAGGTCAATTGGCGGGCTTTGGCCGGGGCGGTGGAAACCCTGGTGATCTACATGGGCATGCACAACCTCAGCCACATTGCCGCTGAATTGTTGGCCGGAGGGAAAGCTCCCGATACCCCGGTTGCCCTGATCCGCTGGGGCACCACCCCTGAGCAAGAGATTCATCTGCTCCGCCTGCAGACTCTGGCTGGGCAGCCCTCGCCCGTAGCACCGCCTTCAATTGTTGTGGTGGGAGCGGTGGTCAGCCTGGCCAGCTTGTTGCCCACTTTGCGTCCGCCAGTCTCGTATTGCTCCGCAGCGCTTGCGCAACCGGAATCTCCATGAACGCCTTCTTTCGCAAGTTGGGTGCCCTCTTCTCCGCCTACTACGCCTACATGCTGGAGTACCGGGCCGAGCTGATCCTGTGGGTGCTGGCCGGATCCCTGCCCCTGATCATGATGGGGGTGTGGAGCGAGGCAGCCCGCTCAGGAGACTTCTCGCTGTCTGCTCTGGAGTTCATCCGCTACTTTCTGGCGGTGTTCCTGGTGCGCCAGTTCACCATCGTCTGGGTCATCTGGGACTTTGAGCGAGAGGTGGTCGAAGGCAAATTATCTCCTCGCCTGTTGCAGCCTCTGGATCCCGCTTGGCACCATGTGGCCAGCCACCTGATGGAGCGCTTGGCCCGTCTCCCCTTTACCCTGGTTTTAATCGCCCTTTTCTTCGTCCTCTACCCCCGTGCCTTTTGGATCCCCTCTTGGGCCCAGGCGGGGCTGGGATCCCTGGCCATTCTCCTGGCTTTTGCCCTGCGCTTTCTCATGCAGTACACCCTGGCGCTGCTGGCCTTTTGGGTGGAACGGGTGACGGCCTTGGAGCAATTCCATTTTTTGGTGTACTTGTTTTTCTCGGGGGTGATCGCTCCTCTGGAGGTGTTCCCACCACCCGTGCGCCAGGTCTTGGCCTGGACACCCTTCCCCTACCTGGTGCATTTTCCCGCCAGCCTCTGGGCAGGGATCCCGGTGGATATCCTGGGCGGCTTTGGCATGGGCCTGGCCTGGGCGGGCCTGTTTTGGCTGGCCAATCGCTGGTTATGGCGCAAAGGCTTGCAACAGTACTCGGGAATGGGAGCTTAGAGGCCCAGGTTCAGTCCCTCATTTCACAGCTACCGTAGTCTTCAGCTTTCAACCAGGCCACCCTTGAAACCACTATCATGGGTTCAGTCTCCGTAGCCAAATGACGAATCCTGTCCGTCTCCCTAAAATAGCGACAGATAACAGGTGAATAGCGCTTTACCCTTTTCCTTGACAGCCTCCTCGAGTCCTCATGAAGCGTGTACTGGTCGTAGATGACGATCCCCTCTCCCTGAAGGTGCTGAGCCGCCACCTGACTCAGCATGGCTATCGGGTTTCTACAGGCGCTTCGGGTGTAGAAGGGTTGCGTCTGTTTGCCCAAGAGCAGCCGGATGTGGTGGTTTCAGATGTGGTGATGCCGGAAATGGACGGCTTTGAGTTTTGCCGACAACTGCGCCAACAGCGCGGCGGCGAGCTCGTCCCCTTCATTTTTCTCTCTTCGCGGGGAGAGATCGATGACCGGGTTCAGGGCTACGAGCGGGGGGCGGATGACTACATCATCAAGCCCTTTGAACCCCTGGAGTTGGTGGCCAAAATCGAGGCCCAGATTGAACGCTCCCGCCGCACCCAATCGGAAATTCTGCGGCTAATCCAACAGCAGTCCCAGCCAAAACCGGAAGCGGCCCCCCGACCCACTCCACCCGAATTGCCCCTGACCCCTGCTGAGGAGCGGGTCTTTCGGGAAGTCATTCGCGGCTTCACCAACAAGCAAATCGGCGAGAAGCTGTTCATCAGCCCGCGCACCGTGCAAACTCACCTGACCAACATCCTCAGCAAGCTTTCTTTGGAAAATCGCTCGCAACTGGTGCGTTTTGCCTACGAACGGGGCTACACCGCCGAAGAGGAGCCGGGCCAGAAGGGATCCCTTTCAGGCCAGGTGTAGCCTCAAAACAGCACGTGGCGCTTTTCGCACCCGACAGGGGATCCGCTCCTTGCCCAAGCGGACAAATGCCTCGTAGCGATGGCAGCCGGAGAACCCGTAGTACTCCCCTTCCACTTCCAAAACCTCAATGGGCTCCTGTAGGCCGACTGCTTCAATGGAAGCCATCAGCGCCTGCACCTTATCCGGATCCGTTTGCCGCGGCAAAGGGCGGCGAATTTGGGCAAGGGGAATCTCGCGAATCTGCGCCATGTTGAACTTTCTCCCTAAGCAAGCTACTTAATCATACTCGTTATGACTTTGCTCTATCAAGACTGGCAGAGGGGATGGATTCTCAGGCCAGAGCATGGCAGGATAACACCATTCCTCACTGCTCTCTCCCTCAGTAGCCAACCCAGCCATGTGGCAACTCCTCAAAGCCTTATGGGGAAAGATCGCCGGCCAAGCCCCCCCTGCACCCCCCGCTGCCGCGCCACGACCACCCCTTGACAAGAGGCTGGTTCAGCAGCCCTCTCCCCGGAATGTCCCTGCTGCAGAGGCCGCCCGCAAAGAAGAAGCCCCTGAGCCCACACCAGAACATCCCGCCCCAAAAGTTGCAGCAGCCCAACGGGGTGAGGAACCTGTGGTGTGGATCCCTGCTCAGGAAAAATCCCCAGACTCCCAGGCAGTAGAATCCCCCATCGGCCCAGCTCAACCCACCTCTACGGCCAAAAGCATCAGCAGCTTCTGGGCCATGACCGACACCGGATCCCGCATTTCCCGCATTGCCGCCACCACCGACAGTGGCCGTGCGGTCAGCTCCATTGCGACTGCTAGGCTCCGCCAACCGGAATAGCGACCGGGATCCCTCTGGCTCCAGAAAAAAACTTCAGGAATAACTCCTATCCATTTCCACCCGCTACTGCAGGGATCCCCAGGGGGCATTGGGCCGATAATGGACAGGTAGCGTTGGGGGTTCCAAGCATGCTGGAGATGATCTTTAACGGGGCCAACTGGTTTGCTTTGCCCTTTTGGGCCTTGATGATTCTGCTGCCGGGTTGGAAGGTAACCCGCAAAGTGATGGAATCGCTTTTGCCCATCGCTCTTCTGGCGGCGGTTTATTTGTATCTTTTGGTCACCGGGTTCAACGCGGATGTTCTCAAGGAATTTTCCGACCCTCAACTGTCTCTGACCAGCCTAACCGACCTATTCAGTCAACCCGCCGTTATGGCGACGGGATGGGTACACTACATCGTCATGGATTTGTTTGTGGGCCGCTGGATCTTCTTGGAAGGGTGGGATAAGCGAGTATGGACAACCCATTCCCTGATTTTGTGCTTGTTTGCCGGGCCTGTGGGTCTGCTCTCCCATTTGCTTACGGTGGCGATTGTACAAGCAACTCGCCAGAACCGGCCCAGTGTCGCTCAACCTGAAAAAGGCTCAGAAGTGCCGCAAGAATCCATCTAGCCCCTGCTTGGCTTTATGGCTCTTTCCGATGCACAGGGTGCAAAATGAGCAGCGTGGGATCATCCTCGACCTCAACGTTGCTGCCACGCAGCTCCCCAGCGCTACGTACTCGCCAGCACACAGGGTGGTTCCCGAGTGCCTTTAGGTGCCGTTGTAAACAACAACCACAAAACCCACTGAGGTCGGATCCAACCGTCAGGCTGTCGGGTTTAGGGCCTACAGCCCGTTTACGCGAACAATGCGCCCTGTGCTGCTGTGGGCGAGAGCGGCTGACTACCCTGGCACTGCAGGCGGCGTAGCACAAAGCCGCTTTAAAGGGCGGGGCTTCAAACCCAGTTTTTCGGTAACCGAATTCTTGTATTCTGAAACCCTGACATACTCCCCGCCCTACTGGCTTGCTTCCGCGCAGCGATGGGACGGGGCCTCAAGCTCAGTCTTCGGGTAAACAGGAGTGCAAACCTCTCATGACTGCTACCTTTGTTCACACACCCTTGGCGCAAACTGTTCTGCCTCGCCCTTCCCGAACTCGGGATCTCCTGCTGGTTCTGGGGGGAAGTTTGTTCGTAGCTGCCTTGGCTCAGGTGCGGATCCCTCTGCCCTTCACGCCGGTACCGATTACCGGACAAACCTTTGGAGTAATGCTGGTGGGGGCAGGCTTTGGGGCACGGCTGGGCTTTCTCACGTTGCTGGTGTACCTGCTGGAAGGGATCCTGGGATTGCCCTTCTTCAGCGGTGGCAGATCCGGGCTTAGCCACTTGGCGGGGGCGACGGGGGGCTACCTATTGGCTTTTCCCCTGGCTGCAGGGCTGATGGGTTGGTTGGTGGAGCGCTGGGGCGTGGATCGCAACCCCTGGAAGATGGCGCTGGCGATGTTGTCCTGCTCAGCTCTGATTTATTTGCTAGGAGCCACTTGGCTAGGGGTGTGGCTGAACCAGAATGTTGAGCCCACCTCGATCTTGGCCGTCCTCAACAAAGGGGTCTTCCCTTTTATTCCAGGAGACTTGGTGAAGTGCGGACTGGCGGCAGTGCTGCTGCCCACCATCTGGCGCTGGGTGGGTCGGGAAAGGCCACCGGCAGACTCCTAGCCCACTGGGCAAGAGCAGCAACTCTAAAGACCGCTCCGGCAAAGCAGAAGGGGCCTGGGATTAGCCTCGGGTCGGAAAATCTAAAAAAAAGATAACAGCTCCGAGGATTTGGCCTTTTTTCTGAGATTCTAAAAACTGTGCTCAATACGGTGTTCAATACGGCCTATTCATGGAGCTTTTCTTTATATTGCTCTAGAGTTTTATAAGTCGCTGACTGGTCGCGGCAGAGCCCCCTTGTGGGGCTTTTTATTTTCTATCTGCCGACCGGAAAAAGTTGAACTCAACCTACTATGGTCATTCCAAGCTATAATTTGATCTCTATAGACTCCCTAAATAGACGGGATCCCTGCCATGCAACAGACGCGCCGGATCCCAGAAACATCCTGGTGGGTAGTCATTCAGCCCTTGACGGGCACCTTCTTTTCCAGCCACTGAGCCACTTGATCTGCCAGGTCAACTCCTTCCAACTGACAGAGTTCTCGCAGCATTGTTGGGCTGGTCACGTTCACTTCGGTTAGTCGTTCCCCGATAACATCAATCCCGACAAAATACAGCTTCTCCTGCCTGAGCACCGGCGCCAAAGCCCCGCAGAGAGCCCGTTCTTTTTCGGTAATCTTGGTTTTTTCCACTCGACCGCCGGCGGCAATATTGCCCCGAAAATCTCCCTCTCCAGGGATCCGATTGACGGCACCCAAAGGCTCTCCTTCCAGCAGCAAAATGCGTTTGTCTCCTGCCGCCGCCTGTGGCAAATACTCCTGCACCATCACAGGCAGCCGACCAAATTGGGTGCTCATTTCAATCAACGAGTTGAGGTTTGGATCCCCGGCATTGACCCTCAGGATCCCTTCCCCACCTTTGCCACCCAAAGGCTTGAGCACCGCCTGTCCTTCCTGTTCGACGAACTGACGCAGCAGGCGTTTGTTGCTGCTGACGCGGGTACGCGGGATCCACTCTTGAAATTGCAGGGCATAGAGCTTTTCGTTGGCCGAGCGGATCCCGGCAGGATGATTGAGCACCAGTGTGCGGCTGGGGGAGAGACGATCCAAAAGGTAAGTGGCATAGAGATAGGCCGTATCCACCGGCGGATCCTTGCGCATCCACACCGCCTGCATTTGGCTCAGGGGCAGCAGTTGCCGGTCTTTGACCTCATACCAGGGATCCGCTTGCAGATCCAACCGGATTTCCTCAAGGGATCCCCACGTTTCCCCTTGATCCCAGTAGAGATCCGCCAGGCCCAGGCAGAAAATGCGGTGCCCCCGTTTCTGCAGAGCTTCCATCAGGGCAATGCTGGTGTCATGGCCCACCTGCAACTGAGGCAATGGATCGACAATAAAAGCTACCTGCATGGGAGGTGTGGTTCACTGACGAAAGGCTGCCCCGAGTATGCAACAAATCGGAGCCGATGGCTCTCCCCCGGTAGGCTGTTTCCACAAGAGAAGACCCCCTCTGGAAAGCTCGATGCAGAGTTGTCTTTTTAATATCCTCTTAACCTCGACAGGCGACGCAAACGTTAGCTTGATAGGTGGAATCCCCAGTTGGCCCTCAGTTCTCGGCTGGGTTGACCGGATTTCTGGCCTAACCTGTGAGGAATGCTCCATCTGTGAGTGCTCCCCCTTCTCAACCCTCAGAGCCGGTTCGCATTGAAACCACGCGGGACTTGCTGGAAGCCTTGCGTGAGGGGCGCTCCCTGGTGGGTGCCAACCTGGAGAATGCCTACCTCTCGCGGGGCCTGTTCGACCGCATTCAGATGCCCAAATCCAATTTGACGCGGGCTAACCTGCGCTCGATCAGCCTGCAGCAAGCCGACCTACGTCTGTGCAACTTTCGCCGCGCTGAGCTAGAGCGGGCCAATTTTACCGCCTCAGATCTACGGGGATCCAGCTTTAGCCAGGCTCTGGGGGACTACAGCAACTTTACCGCCGCCAAACTGGACAAAAGCAGCTTTCAGGGGGGCCGTTTCAGCCATTCCATCTTTCGCGAAGCCAGCTTGGTGGCTGCTAATCTGGCGGAGGGGAACTTTTTTGCCGCCGACTTCCGCCAGGCCAACCTATCTCGCTGCAACCTCTCCCAGGCTGCCTTGGTGAGTTGCCAGCTTCAGTTTGCCAACCTAGAACAAGCCATTTTGGTGGGGGCCAACCTACGGGACGCTCAGATTGAAAACACGCTCTTCAGTGGAGCCGATTTTACCGATGCCAAGCTCTCCGATGAGACGCGCAAGCTCTTAATCGAGCGGGCCAGCGGCACCAACGAGCTTACCCAACGGGATACCCTCAACACCTTGCTGGCGGGATTGCAACCCAAGTCCCGTAAGCTTTTTGGCTTGCTGTGAGGTTGGAGCCGTCAAGGACAACCGGGCTAAAGAGAAAACTCAAAACTGGTTGAGGTCGATCCCGGCTTCCCGGGCCATGGCTCCTATCCCTTTGGCCTTGAGAGTCTTCAAGGCTTTGGTGGAAAGGCGCAGACGAACAAACCGCTTACCCTCTTCCCACCAGATGCGCTTCCACTGCAAATTGACTTCCTGCAGGCGCTTGGTGCGCCGGTGGGAGTGGGAGATGGCAAAAGCGTTGTTGCGTTTCTTGTTGGTTAGTTGGCAGCGACGCGCCATGGGATCAAAGCAAACTCAGCCTAGCTATCGTAAGGCATCTTTTTGTTGGGCAGCAAGCTGAAGTTGACTTTGCAACTGGGCTAGCTCTGCCTTCAGTCGGTCAAAGGTTTGTTGGCAGTGGTTAACGCTTTTTAGGGGCAGCTCTTCATTTTTGGCAATGCAGGTCACCTGTACAGAGCCGTCGGCAGCCTGACGGGTGCGATCCACAAACACTTCCACCGTCACCAGTTTGGTGTGGGGATTTTTTCCGGGAGGCTCGCCGGCCACCCAATAATCAAGGCTGTTGTGGAGGATATTGAGTTGGCAGCGCTCCAAAACAGCGCGGATCGACTCGCTGAGCTGCTCGGCTGAGCCCACAAGCTGGGTAACGCAAGAGTATCGAGCCATAGAACAGGCAAGCCACCACGGTTATCCTACCATTAAGTTTTCGGCTCCTGCAACCAAAGGCGAACCAGCAAAATTGCGCTCAAGAGTACTCTACACCGGCTCGGTTAGCCCTGCTGCGAGGAGGTGAATTACGTTAGAACATGAACAACTCCCAGGAGAGTTGCCATGTTTAGGGTCTCCTGTTTGGCTCATTCTCTTTTGCTACTGGGATCCCTTGGCCTGGGTTGGATAGGCGTGTCTTTTGCCCACGCGCAGCCCTTTCAGGCGGGCGACCTGGATGGGGATGGCCGTTTGACGGTGCAGGATCTCAACCTGTTGGGGGCCTACTTGCGGGGAGAACGGGGATTGACCGACGACCAGATCCGAGCTGCCGATGTCGACCAGGATGGACGGATCACAGAAGCCGACTGGCAAGTGTTGCAGCAGCGCATTCAGGCAGCAACGGATGTGCCCACAGGACAGGTGCAGTTGGATTCCGCCTATTCGGGACAGGTGGTGGATCGGCTGACAGGGCAGCCCTTGGCCGGGGCGGAGGTGGCCATTCCGGGGGCGGGTATTTCGGTGCGCACCGATGCCCAGGGTCGGTTTCGCCTGCCAGGGCCGCTGCCGGCAGAAGAAATTTTGGTGGCGCGGCTGGAAAATTACTTGCCCTATTCCCAAAGTACAGGCAACGGTCAAGCCGGCGGGGATCGGCCTTGGCAACTGCAGTTGGAGCGCTGGGATCCCAACACAACTTTGGTACTGGAGGCGAATGTCATCCGCCTGGGGGATAACCAGTACTCACCGGAATCGGCTGCCGCCGGGCAATTTTTGGGCCCTGCCCAAGGGGTGGAGATGACCCGCTCTTTCACTTTGCAACGCCTGCCTTCGCGCCCACCGGTTTTGCGGATTGGATCCCTGATTGGGTTGGATACTGCCGCCGCCTATCGGGCCGGCCAATCCCGGATCCCCAGCGCCAATATGTCTCCCATGCAGGTCATCCTGAACGGAGTGGAAATCGAGCAGATTCACCTGGGGGGAGATAACCTACAGATTCCCCTGCCGCTGCAACATCTGCGCCTGGGCCTGAACACTGTTACCCTGCGCACTGGCAAAACCCTGATTCAGCCCCCCATGGTCACCCGTGGTCCCCAAGTACCGATCAGCATTCCCCTTTTCGGGGGATCCCTGCACATCTCGGTGCCGCTGGGAGGTGATACAGTCATCCGGCACGGTGGAGCCTGGGTGGATCATGACGATGTGCAGTTGGCTAACGTAACCATCGAGATCCCCAACTGACCCTGCTCCGTTCAATGGTTTTACGGCCCATACCGTCAGCCAATAGCTTGGACGTTGAATCCAGGTTGAGCGGGCCACGGGGCCTGTCGGTCAAGAGGAACAAGTTTGAGCCTGCTTTCGATAACTGACTCGATATCTGATCCGTTTGCTCAACAAGGGAAATACGTTTGTCCAGCGATTGGAAGATTCCCCTTCCAACAGCCGGCATACTGCAGTTGCTGAATTGCTCCTCTTCGATGCCTCTGTGAGTTCTGTGCATCTTGCTCTTCAAGAGGGATCCCTGAGGTGGCCCATGTGAGTGAGGTGAAATCCTGGCAACCGAGCAGATCGATAACCCAAACTGAGGAGAGCTAACTATGAGCATGAATAGGGCTTCTGCCTTCCCCTTAACCTGGCTGTGGACGGGATCCCTGGCCCTGGGGGTGACGGCCCTGGTGACCCGCCAAGTGATCTGGGGGCTCTTACCTTTGGCAGCAGCCTACCCTGCCATCCGCCGCCGCGAAGAACAGCTTGGCCAAGTTCTGGAACAGACCTGGACACAGCAGCAACAGACAGCAACCCAACTGGAGACCCTGCAAGCGCGTTTCGAGGTGCTGGACGCTCGGCTCACTGCTGAACCGTCCCTTCTGCAGCAGACCTTGGCTTCCCCGGCTGAAGCCATTCAAGAGCTCGAGCAGAAAGTAAAGGTTTTGGAGCCCATCTGGGTACAGCAGCAGCAGACGGCGGCCCAACTGGAAACATTACAAGGGCGGATCGACGCCCTCGAAGCTCGGCCCACGTCTCATCTGTCCGTGCGGCAACAGCTGGCCCCCATCACCCAGGCCATCCAGCAAATCCAGCAGCGGTTAAAAGCCGTGGAGCTGCGGTTGAATGCTCTGCCGGTATCCCAGCCCCAAGTGACTTTGGAGCAACTGGAGTTGGTGCAGGCGCAACTCCAACACCTGCAGCAGCTGGTGGCATCCCAGCCGAACCCTGCTTTTCCCCGCAAAGCCCTGGGGGTGTTCATCGACGCGGCCAATCTCCACGCCAGCGCCCAGCAGTGGGGATCCCATCTCGACTATCCCAGTCTGCTCAGCTGGCTGGCCCAGGGCAGATCCGAGATGGAAGTGCATGTCTACAGCGGGGTAGATCGCCACAACCTAGCTCAGCGTCGTTTCCTGCGGGAGTTGAGAAAACAGGGCTATCGGGTGGTCACCAAGCCGGTGGTGATCCACGCCGACGGCAGCCGCAAAGCCAATCTGGATGGGGAGCTGATCGTGGACTTGATGGCGATGCACTCCCACTACGAGACGGTGCTGCTGCTGAGTGGGGATGGAGATTTTGTGCCGGCCCTCAAGCATATCCGCCGCCAAGGCTGCCGGCTGGAGGTAGCCGCCTACAGGCCGAACACGAACCCGGCGTTAATTCGGATAGCCGACCAGTTCGTGGATTTGTGCGCTTGGCAGGGGACAGGAACGCTGGTGCCGCTGCCTGCAAAACAGACTCCGGCCACCGGCTAAACCTTGCCATCTCAGCACAGTTACATCGATCCCTGACTCCCCTCTCCCAAGGCAGGGAGAGGGGCTGGGGTTGAGGGTAGGCGGCACAGCGTCTTAACCTTGTTTGAAGTGATCAGAAGTGCTCATCTTCTCTAACCATTTTCTGATTTGCAGTCTCAACGCCTGAGACTCGCTTGGATCAACCTTGCCCAAGCAGTCAACTTAACCCCAATTGGAGAGTCCAGATGTCAACGCAACTCACACAGCGGTTTGTGCAGGCAATGCACTATGCCCATCGCTGGCATGCTTCTCAAACCCGCAAGGGAACCGGGATCCCTTACCTCAGCCATCTGTTGGCCGTAGCAGCCATCGCCCTGGAGCATGGGGCGGATGAAGATGAAGCGATTGCCGCTCTGCTCCACGACAGCCTAGAGGACGGCCCCCACAACACAGGCGAGCCCCGGGCCCAGATTGAGCAACAGATCCGGGAGCACTTTGGAGAACGGGTGCTGCAGATCATCCTGGGATGTACGGATACCGAAAGCGATGGCTCCCGAGGCGAGCCCAAAGAAAACTGGAAAGAGCGCAAAACCGCCTACCTGAAGCACCTGGAAACGGCAAATGCCTCGGTTTTGTTGGTGGCCGCCTCTGACAAGCTGCACAACGCCCGCTGCATCTTGCGGGATTTTCGCCAACTGGGGGATGAACTCTGGCAGCGGTTTTCCGCCGGAAAAGAGGGATCCCTGTGGTATTATCGATCGTTGGCAGAGATTCTGAGGCGACGGCTGCCCGGCAATCTATCGGCGGAGCTTCAAGAGCTGGTGGCTGAGTTGCAATGCCAAGCTGGAGCGGTAATGCCTTGACAGAGACAAGCAGGGCTGAAGAAAATGCTGAGGGCAGCCCTATTCATCACACTTTTTGGGTCACGCACCTATGGTTCTCGCTGTTGGCACCCCTGCTCCTGGGTTCAACACCACTGACACCCAAGGCAACCAGGTTTCGCTGGCTGATTTTGCCGGCAAAACCGTTGTCCTCTATTTTTACCCCAAAGACGACACCCCCGGCTGTACCAAAGAAGCCTGTGGATTCCGCGACGCCTACGCCGACTACCAAAGCAAGGACGTGGTGGTGCTGGGGGTGAGCATGGACGACCAAGCTTCTCACCAAAAGTTCACCGAAAAGTACAACTTGCCTTTCCCCCTACTGGTGGATAGCAGTGGGGTGATTACCCGCGCCTACGATGTGGATGGGGGCGGCTATGCCAAGCGGGTGACCTACGTCATTGATGGCGAGGGCAAAATTGCCAAGGTCTACCAGAACATCAATACCGAAACCCATGCCCGCGATATTTTGGCGGATTTGGGTTTGTAGAAACGCTGCCTCTTTTCAGTACTCCTCGCTAGATCCCGGCCTTTGCGCATGAACGACGACATTCCGGTCGCCCGTCGCCAGTCCACTCCGGCGAAAAAAGCGCAAAGTTCGGTGCCTGCCCTGAGGTCCCGTCTAGTCTTGGGCCTGGTGCTGGTTGGGCTAGTGCTCCTGGCGGGTTGGGGGATAGAGAAGTTACCGGGATCCCAGCAGGCGGCGGATCCCCAAGTTCTGGAAGAAACCGGTCAGCCCCCTCTGCCGCAGCCAACTGTGCAGAATGGGCGAGCTTCCTTGCTGGGGCACTATGCCTATTCAGAAGCTCCTGCAGATAGCTTGCGGGTGGTGGGCCACTACCACGGTCGTGAGGTGCGCCTACGCCAGGCGGCTGCTGAAAGTTACCTTCGCATGAGCGAAGCAGCTCAAGCTGCCGGGATCCGCCTTGTCCCCATTTCGGGGTTTCGCTCCATTGCAGATCAGGAGTTCCTGTTTTTTCAATTGGCCCAATCTCGAGCCTTGCGACCCGAGGAGCGAGCTGCGGTCAGCGCTCCCCCTGGCTACAGCGAGCACCACACTGGCTATGCCATCGACCTTGGGGATGCCGGGTTTCCGCAGTGGGATACTCAAGAAGCCTTTGAGACCACCCCGGCCTTCCAGTGGCTGCAGAGCAACGCGGCCCGCTTTGGCTTTGAGCTGTCTTTCCCCAGAGACAACCCTCAGGGGGTAAGCTACGAGCCCTGGCACTGGCGCTTTGTGGGCGACCGTGACAGCCTGGAGACCTTCTACGCTCCCCAAATCAAACCATTCCCAAATCAGCCCAATCAAACCGAGACCCCTACTCTCCCGTCTTCCAGAGGGAGAAGAGCTGGGAGTGAGGGCTGACTCCTTTGGGGAGAGAGGAAAGGGGGAGCTCCTTGGGACTACCGTCACGGCCCTCTCCCTTGCAGGGATCTCATTCCCCTCTTGAATGGGTTCACAAGCCTAAGCAAGCGGATGACGCGATTCGAACGCGCGACCGTCTCGTTGGCAACGAGAAGCTCTACCACTGAGCTACATCCGCATCGGGAAGTTTATGATGGCAAGCTTTGTGGTGGTTTGTCAAGTCAGGGATCCCTGGCGCATTTTGTTCCAGAATGAGAGAAGTTCATCTTTCTTTGCAGTTGCGCAAAGTCTGGGCGAGATCCCGGGCAGCGCCTGTTTGAGGGTATTGCTATGCGGGTAGCCATTATTGGGGCCGGATTGGCCGGGTTGGTGACGGCAGTCGATTTGGTCGAGGCAGGACACGAGGTGCAGCTCTACGAGGCGCGGCCTTTTGTCGGCGGCAAGGTGGGATCCTGGCAGGATGCCGATGGCAACCACATCGAGATGGGGCTGCACGTTTTTTTCTGCAACTACAGCAATTTGTTTGCCCTGATGAAAAAGGTGGGGGCCTACGAGAACCTGCTGCCCAAGCAACACACCCACACCTTTGTCAACCGAGGCGGGCAGACGGCCAGTCTGGATTTTCGCTTTCCCCTGGGGGCACCTTTCAACGGCCTCAAAGCCTTTTTCGCCACCGAGCAGCTCTCTTGGGCGGACAAGCTGCGCAATGCTCTGGCGCTGGGTACCAGCCCCTTGATTCGCGGCTTGCTGGACTATGAAGGGGCGATGCGGCAAATTCGCGCCTTGGATCGGATGAGCTTTGCCGATTGGTTTCGTCGGCATGGGGGATCCGAAGGTAGCCTGAAGCGGATGTGGAACCCGATTGCCTATGCCTTGGGCTTTATTGACACGGAGCAGATTTCTGCCCGCTGTATGCTGACGATCTTTCAGATGTTTGCCAGCAAAACAGAAGCCTCCAAGCTCAATCTCCTCAAGGGATCCCCGGACACCTACCTCACTCAGCCCATCGTCCGCTACATCCAAGCCCGCGGGGGCCAGATCCACACCCGCAGAGGGGTCAGTCGCATTGAAGTGAGCGACTCCTCTCCCTACCCCGTGACCGGCTTGCTCTTGACTAATGGAGAGCGGGTAGAGGCAGATGTGTACGTGTGCGCAGCGGCGGTGGAAGGGGCCAAGCGGCTGATCCCGGAAGTGTGGCGGCAGTGGCCACAATTCGACAACCTCTACAAGCTGGAATCCGTACCGGTGGCCACGGTGCAATTGCGCTTCGATGGCTGGGTGACGGAGCTGAACCCCCAAGGCCAGGCCAAACGAGCTGGCGAACACCCAGAGGCTCTTGGCATCGATAATCTCCTCTACACTGCCGATGCCGATTTTTCCTGTTTTGCCGATCTGGCCCTCACCAGCCCCGCCGACTACTACAAACCCGGCCAGGGATCTCTATTACAATGCGTGCTCACGCCGGGGGATCCCTTCATTTCCATGCCCAACGAGCAAATTGCCCAGCACGTGTTGCACCAAGTCCACGAGCTGTTTCCTTCATCCCGGCAACTGAACATGACCTGGTACAGCGTGGTGAAACTGGCCCACTCCCTCTATCGAGAAGCGCCGGGCATGGATCCCTATCGCCCACAGCAAAAGACCCCAATACCCAACTTCTTTTTTGCCGGCAGCTACACCGCCCAAGACTACATCGACAGCATGGAAGGGGCCACCCTCTCCGGCCACCTGGCTGCTCAGGCCATTCTGGCTGCCCACAGGGATCCCCAATAGGAGGACTTTCACCTGATGGCACTTGACCCCTTTGACATACTCCCCGTCATAAAGGGCGAGGATTCCGGTTCCTGGTTCTGCTACGGCACTTCCTCTGTCGGGTTGCCCTCCCATTCGCGCCAGCGGGACGGAGCCCTTGAAGCCTGCACTCTCTCGCTTTAGCGGCGCGGAGCGCTTTGTGTCGGCATGAGTGCGGGAGTATGTCACAGTGGGTACCAGAAGTCTTGGCCCAAAGCCGAGAGTTGGGTAGAAGTCCAGCCCTTCGCGCCCCTCGCCAAAAAATACGCTCCATCCTAGGGGATCAATACGAGCCACAGGCCCCATACCCTGAGAGTTTTGCCCAGGAAGGATGATGATCGCCCTCAACCTGCAGCCGGCTGTGAATTTAACCGATGAAGTTTTCGAGCAGCTTTGTCGGCAGAATCCTGAGCTGCGCCTGGAACGCACCGCCCAAGGAGAACTGATCGCCATGGCCCCTGCAGGCAGCGAAAGTGGATTCCGCAACGCCGACCTACTGGGCCAACTTTGGCAGTGGAATCGACGCAAGAACTTAGGTTTTGTCTTCGACTCTTCCGCCGGTTTTGCCTTGCCCAATGGGGCCATTCGCTCTCCCGATGCTGCTTGGATGCCCAAAGAGCGCTGGCAGCAGCTCACCCCAGAGCAGCGCCGTCGTTTTGCTCCCCTCTGCCCTGACTTTGTGCTGGAACTGAAGTCTCCTACTGACGAGCTGGCCATCCTTCAGGCCAAGCTGCAGGAGTACCTGGACAACGGATCCCAACTGGGCTGGTTAATCGACCCGGAAAGCGGGAAGGTCTATGTCTATCGCACAGGTCAGCCGGTGCAAGTTTTGGAGCGACCTACCAGCTTGTCTGGGGATCCCGTTCTTCCTGGCTTTGTTATGGATCTCACCCTAATCTGGGGATAACCGACCCACCCCATGACTCCAAATTTCATTTTTCCCACTCTGGGGAGAAACGCCAGGGATCCCCAAGCTGCTTCGCTGCAATTCAAGTAACCCTGCTCTACTGCTTGGAGCCAGAACTAACCGCTGCTCCCACCCTCTCCATTAGGTCGTCCAGCTCGCTGTAGTCCGGCAAAGCCGTGTCGATGGCCTGCCCCTGACGCAACACCACCCGGTCATGTTGGGGTCGCGAGAGCAGCTCGTCAAAGCCACGTCCCTTGAACAGCACCAGATCTGCCGGCAAGCCCACCCCAATTTGCCCTCGCTCGGTCAAGCCCATGATGCGGGCAGGGGTGGTGGTGATGGCCTGGGGCCAATCCCCATAGGGGGTATCCAGGTGCAAAATGCGGGTGGCCTCCCGGAACACCTCCAAGCCATCGTGATCCCCAAAGCCATAAAAGGGATCCCGGCAATTATCGCTGGCTATCATCACCGGCACGCCCAAAGCCTTCAGCTCATGCAACAGCGTCACTCCCCGCCAGCGGGGGGTATGGCCGGGGTTACGGGCTTGCAAATATAGGTTACACATGGGCAGGCTGACCACGGCAATTCCCGCCTCTCTGACCAAGGCCATAGTCTTGTGGGCCACCTCCGGCGGTTGCACGGCCAGGCTACAGCAATGGCCACACACCACCTGATGGGGAAAATCGTTGCGCAAGGCCGCCGCTGCTACGTGTCTCAACGTGAGGGATCCGGGATCATCCGTCTCATCCGTATGAAAGTCCAGATTCAGGCCCCGCTCCTTGGCCAGGGCAAACACCCGATCCAATTGCCGATCCAGTTCCGGCCCCATCGCCGCCACCCCACCCAGGATCCCGCCCACTTCCGCCACCTTGTCCGCCAGCTTTTCCCCTGCAGGGGTGAGAAAGGTATCCAAGCTCAGAAGCGTGACCGCCTGGAGTTCCAGCTTGCCCGCCCACTCTCGGCGCAGCTGAACAAACACCTCCCAGCTGGCCCCCATAACCTGAGGATTCTCACAGACCAGATGGGTGCGCACTGCCTGGGATCCATGGGCATAGCTGCAGCGCAAACCAAAGCTGAAGCGACGGTAGAGATCCTCCCGAAACTGCTCCGGATCCCCGTCATAGGCTTGCTTCATCTTCACCCAATCTTCCTGGCCGGCCTGCCTCGCCCCGGCAAAGGTACCATCGGGATTGGGGGTGCGCGGCCACACATGTCCCTTGTCCAGGTGGGTATGGATGTCCACAAAACACGGCCACACTTGGCCCCGCCTTAGATCCACGCTGGGGATCCCCTGGGGCGGGATCCCTGTTGCCGCCTGGATTTGGCGGATCTGCCCCCCTTCGATTTCCAGATCCAGCAACACCAGGTTATCGCGGTTGGGAACAGCTCCTGGCACCGCCTCCTTCAGTACCGACAGGGGAACCTGAGCATTCAGCAGCCAGTAGTGGGCAACGCCGGGGATCTGCATGGCGGGCAACGAAAAAAGCAGCTCTCCATCGTAAAGGGATCCCGGCCTATCCAGATGAATCCAGTGCTACAGCGGCTAGGCAAACTGGCCCACCACCTGCATGGCAAAACTGAGCAAAATGAAGGCCAGCCAGGGGGAAAAGTCCAAGCCGCCAATGGGGGGGATGATGCCGCGGAACAGGTTGAGATAGGGATCGGTGAGTTGGCTGAGCACCGACAGGATGGGGTTAGACCAGTTCAGTTGCGGGAACCAGCTCAGCAAGATCCGCACGATCAGCAGAGCATTGTAAATGACGATGAACTGGTAAAGGGAGCGGAACAGCAACGACCCGGCAGTGCCGTAGACCAACCCCAGAGAGAGGCCGTCCATCCAGGCGAGAGGAGACAACAAGTGGCTAAGCATCATAGCGGTTCAGAGAAGGGAATGAACAAAACACAGATCAGTCAGACAGACCAAACGCCGTCAGCAGAGGCAAACCTCACATCCGATGGCAACCCATCCAAAGATGCAAGGCAGAAAGCCATTGCCGCCTCTAGTTTGACATGGGCGGGAGACCCCTGAGGTTCCTTCTTCCCGCTCAAGCTCAAGAGTTTTCCTCAGCAGCAGGGGCAGGCACTTCCTTGACAAGCAACTGAGCCCGGGTGGACTGCTTCGCCTCGTTTATCTCGGCAATCTTGGCCTCTAGTGTGGGGCGGGCTGGGGCA
>NZ_JANSIH010000359.1:0-3378 GCF_047462075.1 Synechococcus sp. R55.2 | reverse complement strand
ATCGCTGCATAGTTGAACAGTGATGTTCAGCAGTGTTCAGCGTAAATGTATCAGAACAAACAGCGATGACAACAGCAAGTATTAAGCCTCTCTTGGATGCCAAGCAACTGTTGCAGGCTTATGCGTCTGGCCAACGGGACTTTTCCGGCTCCAACCTGAGCGGAGCGCAGTTGAGTGGCGCGAATTTGAAGGGCATTATCCTACGGGATGCCGACTTGAGTGGGGCAGATTTGCGCGAGGCGGATTTGTCGGGAGCAGATCTCTCGGGAGCCGACCTGCGCGGAGCCAAGCTGCGACGGGTGAACCTGATTGGGGCTAAGTTGGTGAAGGCAGATTTGCGGGGGGCCAACCTCTACCGGGCCAAATTGCTCAGGGCCGACCTCAGCGAAGCCGAGCTGAACCGAGCCGATCTGCGGATTGGGGCCGATCTGCGCGGAGCCATCATCACCAACACCCATTTCCGCGGTGCCCTTTACGACGAGTACACCAAGTTCCCGGATGGCTTTAACCCCACAGAGATGGGCATGTAGCCGGAGCTTCCCTCAGGGGATCAGGTTCTGCCACAGTTGGGCCATGCCTTCGGCAGCCGCTACAAAGGGCGGGTTGTGCAGGTCGGGCTTGTTGTAGCGCAAGGGATCCCCTGCCAGATCGGTAACCCTTCCCCCCGCCTGCTCCACAATGCACTGGGCAGCGGCAGTATCCCACTCCATGGTGGGGCCGAAGCGAGGGTAGAGATGGGCAGATCCTTCGGCCACAAGGCAAAGCTTTAGGGCACTGCCCACAGACTTCACTTCCAGAGAGCCACAGCGCTGCCGCAGCCGCTCGAGGAACTGCTCCGTCTCCGGGTTGCTGTGGGAACGGCTGGCCACCACTTGTAGGGGTTCTTGGGCGTAAGGGCAGGTGCGGATGGGCTGTTCGTGAACGCAGGACGGAGTCCTTTCCCTCTTGCAGGCCCCCAGCTTTTGCGCAGCCGCGTAGGTGAGGCCCAGAGCTGGGGCATGGACGACCCCCAGGATGGGGATCCCTTCCTCGATGAGAGCAATATTCACCGTAAACTGGCCGTTGCGCCCGATAAACTCTCGGGTGCCATCCAAGGGATCCACCAGCCAAAACCGCTCCCACTGTTGCCGCTCTGGGTAAGGGATCCCGCCCGATTCTTCCGAGAGCACCGGGATCCCTGGGGTCAGGTCTTGCAAGCCTTGCAGGATCAGGTGGTGGGAGGCCAGATCCGCCTCTGTAAGGGGAGAGGCATCCGCCTTGGCCCTTACCTGAAGCTGCTCCTGTCTGTAGATGGGCAAAATAGCCTGTCCTGCCGCCTCCGCCAGCCGACTTACCTTGGGCAAGAGAGCGGCCAGATCCTGAGCTTGCATAGGATCCCTCGCAGAGTTAGCAACGCACCGGAATGCCGTGGGCGGCCAAGTCGGCTTTGATTTGGGCAATCGTTAACTGGCCGTAGTGCAACAGAGAAGCCAACAGCGCTGCTTCTGCTCCCGCTTCCTGCAGAGCCTGGCGGATGTGGGCACACGCTCCTGCACCCCCAGAGGCGATCACCGGCACCGACACCGCATCCACCACCCGCCGGGTTAGCTCGAGGTCATAGCCGGCCTGGGTGCCATCGGCGTCCATGCTGGTGAGCAAGATCTCCCCTGCCCCCCGTTCGGCCACGCTTTTGGCCCACTCCACCGCGTCCAGGCCCGTCGGCTGCCGCCCCCCGCGCACGTATACCTCCCATCCCCCTCCCTGCGGCTTGGCGCGAGCATCAATGGCCACCACAATGCACTGGGATCCAAACCAGCGGCTGGCTTGAGTCACCAAATCCGGATCCCTGACCGCCGCCGAATTGAGGCTGACCTTGTCTGCCCCGGCCCGCAGCAGTTGCCGGATCCCCTCCAGATCGCGGATCCCTCCTCCCACCGTGAGGGGAATGAACACCTGCTCTGCGGTGCGCCGCACCACTTCCAACAAAATCTCCCGCTCTTCGTGGGTGGCGGTGATGTCCAAAAAGACCAGCTCATCGGCCCCCGCCTGATCATAAGCCTGGGCCAGCTCCACCGGATCCCCGGCATCCCGCAATTGCACAAACTGGATCCCTTTCACCACCCGCCCTGCCGCCACATCCAGACAGGGAATGATCCGTTTGGCCAACATCGCTCTCTCCCAAGGACTCCATACCGCTAACGCGAACAGAGGGGAACAACTGGGGATCGTTTTAGCCGAAGCTGATGACCAGGAAGGGTTCTTGAAACTTGGCCCCGGTCACCTGCCGACCCGCCAAGCTGGGGGGCAAGAACAAGTTGCGCCGCTGATCCCCGGCGGTGATGGTCAGCTCCGGGCCCGACTGGCTCAGCTCGATTTGCGCCTTGCTGAAGCCGGGAATAAACAGCTTGACTGTACGGGATCCCTCGTCGATGGCCACGGGCGGCGGCACATCCGGCACGGCGAACATCCCTCCTACTGCCGCTTCCAAAGCCGACCAATCGGATCCCTGACGCAGGGGGAGTGTCCGTACTGTCAGCGGGAAAAAATCGGCAGCCGAGACCTCCCCCGGAGCCAGAGGGGTGACCCAGAGGCCACCCACCGTCAGCCCCACCATCTGAGCACTCCCCCAAAGGTAACGGGCGGTTTGCACGGCCATCGGGTCAGGGGTGGTCACCAGGTGGGCCAGCACACGGCGCGGATCGGCAATGGCCTGTCGTCCCTGCTCCAAGAGGTTAGTCATGCCCCCCAACCGCTCCGGCAGATCCTCCAGAGAGGAAAACTCCACAGTGCTCACCGAACGCAACAAGGGCTCGGCAAAGGGTCGCAGGGTTTTGGCCAAGTCGGATCCCAAAAAAGCCTTGGAAGCCCGCCGCCAGTACCAACTGGCCACCTCCGGGATCCCAAAAGCTCGCAAGGTGGTCAGATCCCCCGGCCCGTCGTAGAGAATGCAGTCGTATTGGCCGCTGGCATCGTAACGGCGCAGAGCTTCCAGGGCCAGGGCCTGATCCATACCCGGCAACACCCCCAATTCCTGGCCGTAGATCTCCCGGAAAAAGGGAGTGCGCACGTATCGGGCTTCCAGCTCTTTGGCTGCCGTCCAGTTTTGCTCCAAAAGTTGGGTTGTCCGCAACTGCACCACGCTCAAGTTGGCAGCAATGGTCACCGGCTCGCCGGAAAGCGGGATCCCGCCCAAGAGCATTTCCAACCCCGGCCCCGCCTGATGGCCCACCAACAGCACCCGCCGCCCCTGTTGGGCTGCCGCGCGAGCCGCCGCCACGGCCAAGGTGCTCCGACCTGTGCCCCCCTTGCCCAGAAAGGTGAGAATTTGGCTCATTCCCGCTCTCCCGCTTCTCCGTAGATGTCGATGTACAGAGATTGGCCCGCGAACTGAGCTGCAGC
>NZ_JANSIH010000358.1:0-3395 GCF_047462075.1 Synechococcus sp. R55.2 | reverse complement strand
ACCAGCCTAGAGGTTCGTGGTTGGCTTGCCAACTGCAGGGCTACCGAAAGCCCGCTCCGTACCGCTTTAGCGGTCGGAGTCGGGTAGTTTACGTTTTCACTTCCGAATCTCTCCTATCCAACAGGTTTTGCAACCACACCTGAATATCCCGCAGGCTCTCCGGGGAAACTTCATGGCCCATCTCGTACTCGCGATAGGTAAAGTTCAGTGGCAGCGGGGCAAAATAATCCCTGATCTGGCGGCCAAAAGCAATCGGCAAAACAGCATCAGCAGTGCCATGAACCACCAGGATGGCCAGGTGTTTCATCCGCTCCGGCTCCACCGCCTCGGCCAGGATCTCTGGAGATAGGCGCCCACTCATTGCCACCACCCCCGCCAGCTTCTCCGGCTGGGTCAGAGCCAAGTACAGGCTCATGATCGCCCCCTGGCTAAACCCCAGCAAATACACCTGCCTGGGATCCAAGGCAATATCCGGGATCCCATTGGGCAGCGCCTGTTCCAGAAAGCGGCTCAGGAGCTTGAGGCTATTGCGCGCTTGCTGGGGATCCCCCACCAGCCCTTCTGGCGTCCAGGCCATTTCAAACCAGGCAAACCCGCCTCCACTCCAAGGAATAGGGGCTCTCAAGCTGATCACCGCCAACCGGGGATCCAGATAGGGGGCCAACTGGAACAAATCCCCCTCGTGGCTGCCGATCCCGTGCAGCATCACCAACACAGGTGCGGATCCCAAGCCGACCTGTCGAGGCGGCTGAAAGCGGTAGGTGAGGGGCAAAGAAGAAGGCACGCAGCGGATCCTCAAAGGCGGAGACAAGGTATGGCCGGCCTACGCCCAATCCTGGGGCTGGCGAAGCACCTGATGGAGCTTGGCTTCCCACGTGTCCGGTTGCGGCTCGTAGCCATATTCCCAGCGCACCAAGGGGGGCAAAGACATCAAGATCGATTCGGTGCGGCCTTGGGTCTGTAGCCCGAAGATCGTGCCCCGGTCGTAGACCAGGTTAAACTCCACGTAACGCCCGCGACGATAGAGCTGGAATTGCCGTTCTCGCTCTCCCCATTCCATCCCCTGCCGCCGCTCCACAATCGGCACATAGGCCGGCAAGAAGGCTTCGCCACAGGCTTGCACCAACTGGAAAAGATGTTCCCAACTGCGGGATCCCACCCGCACCTGTAACGATGGTGGCTCAGAAGCCAGTTGTTCGGGATCCCCTTCCGCCTGGCCTTCAGGCCGATAGAGCAGCCCAGGGCGTTCATCCTGATAGTCGAAGAAAATGCCGCCAACGCCGCGCGCCTCGCCGCGATGAGGTAGGAAAAAGTAGCGATCGCACCAGATCTTGAAAACTGGGTAGTAGACGGGATCCAAGCGGTCACAGGCTGCCTTGAGGGTGCGGTGAAAATGGGCCGCATCCTCCTCAAACAGGTAATAGGGGGTGAGATCCATCCCGCCCCCAAACCACCAAACCGGCCCCGCCTCAAAATAGCGATAGTTCAGGTGTACCGTCGGCACATAGGGGTTGCGAGGATGCAACACCATAGAGGTGCCTGTGGCGTAGAAAGGATGCCCTGCCGCTTCTGGACGCTGTTTCAGAATCGAAGGGGGCAGATGGGATCCGAACACCTCGGAAAAATTGACTCCCCCCTGCTCAAACACGTCTCCCTGCTGAATGACCCGCGAGCGCCCGCCCCCTCCTCCAGGGCGTTCCCAACGGTCTTCCCGAAACTTGGCTTTTCCGTCTAGGGCCTCCAGACGGGCACAGATGTCATCTTGTAGGCGCTGCATGAATTGGCTCACCTGTTGACGGGCATCCACTGGCAGCGCTGTAGGGCTTGAGGCCAGCACCATAGTCTTCTAATCTCTCGAATCTAATCTCTCGAAACTCGCCAAAAACATCCCCCGCCCAGATAAACCCTCCCAGGCTGGGAGAACCGAACCAAAGAGTTCTAACCTGGCCGGGCAAGAAACTTTCTGTAAAATCCAGGCCGTTTTAGGATCTCACGTGGGAACCACCTCGTAGGGACGGAGCCGCGCCCACTTGTTCCGTTCCTCGCGAAAGCTCTGGCAGCCCACCACATCCCATTCCATCTCGGTGCCACCGTTGCGGATATTGACATTGATCTGGGGGCCTTGCGGCTCAAAATCCGGCGTCAACGTGAGATGAGGCTGCTGATGCTGCGCTTCCACGGCGTGGTAGGTGGTACAGCGGTCTACGTAGTAGCAGTGAATACAAATACACATGGCTGCTGCCTGCAAGAGACGGTTCCCAATCTCGAGGGTAGCATCCTGCCCCTTTCCAGACAGGGGATCCCCTCTTTCTCAGCCGATTCTTGAGATATTTCTTAGCAAAGAGAGGCATCTCCTCGTCTCTCGTCTAAAATCTCGACATATTTCTCAGGCTGAGGCTTGATCTGCCCTTAGGATCAAACCATCCAGGCTATCCAGAGGAACTGCCATGAACACTCACACCCGCTACCGCTTCACCTGCACCCTCTCCTTTGGAGATATCTACGGCCAGATCATCGTTTGGCTGATTGTCATCTTTGCCAGCTTGGCCGCTGCCCTCTCCCTGATGAATAGCCCCCTCTACGCTTTTCTCACCATTGCTCTGATTTTGGTGATCTCCCTGCCTTTCCTGCTCTTCGCCTTCGTGACCACCCTGCTCAATCACATCGAGTTTGCCGTTGTCCCTCCTGAGGAAGAGGAAAATCGCGCTGCTGCTGCGGCTAAGTCGCCCGTGGCCGTCAGTTAGAAACAACTGGCAGTCGGTTGGCGCTTGTCGGATGGATCCCTTGCCCCAAAGACACCTGTGCTGAGTTAAAAAAACCTTGGCTCTCTTGGTCTAGCGCTTGAGTTGGCCCCTGCAAGGCGAGCAAGCGGGTAGCCTTTTATTGGCATTTTACTGGCAATTGTTTTACCAAAGAATTGGGTCTAAAGCCCTGCCGTTCACGGCAGCTTTTGTGCTGTACTCTAGACCAGTAGTAGAGTAGTCAACCACTTAAAAAACCCGGTAGTCCGGCGACTACGCAAGCAACCTAAATAGGTTTTGCCCTTTCTCTTCAACGGTACTTAGGGCAGAAGGGAACTGCCCCGCTTGGGGAGATGGGCACCGCTGTCGTAAAGGGGCAACCCGATACGGCAAGTGCTGTCTTGGAACCAAGAGCCAGAATCCTCTGCCTTTGGGCAGGGGAGTATGGTGACATCCTCCCGGCGCTCGTCCTGTGGACAGGGCGCGGGCTACCCTTCCCGTCAGCGGGACGGAGTCCTTGAAGCCTGCACTCTCTCGCTTTGGCGGCGCGGAGCGCTTTGCGTCAGCATGAGTGTGGGAGTATGTCACGTACCTTTAAGGCTGAGCGCAGAGGGATCCCATGGCGATCATCGTCCTGAAAGCCTGGTATTTGGA
>NZ_JANSIH010000357.1:0-538 GCF_047462075.1 Synechococcus sp. R55.2 | reverse complement strand
CTGTTGCCCAGCGGGGGAGTTCGCTGCTTCAAGTGCTGATCCACCAGCCAAAAGGCTGCTCCTGTCAGGATGGGCGCACCAATCAGGACATAGGCCAAGTTGAGGATTCCCCCGAAAAGTGGGATTAGCTCGGCGATGATGGAAATGATGAAGCCGGGAGAGGCCAGGATCAGCAACGGCCCATAGATGGGGCCTACCATCTCGAACGACCGCTGCAGGAGCCGGATGGGACTGAGGGTAGCGTTTTGCATGACAGAGGGATCCTCGTGGGCGACCAAGTTCACCCCCTTCATACCACGGGATCCCGGCTTTGGTTCTGGGAGCAGGCTTAAGAAAGTCTGTATTGCTTTGTACAGATCTAGGCGGATTTTTGGAGGATCCACGCCGCTGCCTGTTCGCCGCTGCGCAGGGATCCCTCGAGGCTGCTCTGGTGGGTGTATTCCCCGGCCCAAAGGAGGCCCGGCAGGCCGCTAAAGGTGGGAACCAGATGCTGCTGAAAGCCGGGGGGTTGTACAAACTGGGCAAAAGGGATCCGGTA
>NZ_JANSIH010000356.1:0-539 GCF_047462075.1 Synechococcus sp. R55.2 | reverse complement strand
CCTGGCCATCCAAAGCCTGCTGCCAAACTCCGGAGCGGATCCCATTAGAAGCGGGTCTCAAACTCGATGGAAATGACATTGTTGCCCTCGAGGTCGGTGCTGGCGCGGGTGAGGGTTTGCTCGTTGAGGCGGTAGCGGGCGCTGTAGCGGGTGGGCTGAAAGGGATCCGTTAGGTTGCGCTGCACCGAGATGGAAGTGGCTGGCCCCAGATCGCGGGCCACCTCCAGCGCTAGCCCTATCGAGGAGCGGTTGGCAGCGCGGGTATCGACCTGGGGGACGGGGCTAATGCGCACCTCGTCTAGGCCCAGGGTGTCCCGCAGCGTGTCCAGCACATCGTTGAGCAAGGCAGTTCCGGCCAGGCCGGCCACTCCCGCTTCGGGGTTGAGGCGGGCCAGAGCTGTGCCTCCCAGGAGGGCGACGATCTCTTCGGGGGAGCGGCTGGGGCTGCTGGAAAGGGCCAGAACCCCGTTGCGGGGATCCGCCTCAGCCAGCTGGCTGGCCCGCCCGTTGACCGTGGCGAAAATCTCGATGAGCTGATG
>NZ_JANSIH010000355.1:0-541 GCF_047462075.1 Synechococcus sp. R55.2 | reverse complement strand
TTCTATGTATCCCCCCTAAGGGGGAACTCTATTTTGATTGAGTACTCAACAATAGAATTCAATGAAGTTTCCAATTTCTAGGGATCCCCCCGAAGGGGGAACGGCTGAAGGGATCCGTGTTGGCTAATCCGTTCAAGATGTTTCCAATTTCTAGGGATCCCCCCGAAGGGGGAACAACTAGAGGGTAGCCACAGTGATATTCCAACGCTCCTGTTTCCAATTTCTAGGGATCCCCCCGAAGGGGGAACTCAATTGGGAGAAAGATTCTTGGGCAATTCTTAAATAGTTTCCAATTTCTAGGGATCCCCCCGAAGGGGGAACTAGGCATTGCTTGCCAATGTTGTGCTATCCAGTAACTATTTTCATCCAATGGCAAATTAAAATCCTCGATGATAGGTGTCAACGTAAGCTTTAATGATGCAGGACCATACAGACAATAGTCATGCTTTGACCTTTCTAATTCTTCTCTGTATTTATCCCATTCGTTCATAGGAAGTTACCTAATAGTGATGTTGGTAGTATTCTCTTACCTGTTAGTCTT
>NZ_JANSIH010000354.1:0-19968 GCF_047462075.1 Synechococcus sp. R55.2 | reverse complement strand
GGATGAACATCAAGCTGGCAGGCATCAACTTTCGGGTTTTGCGGTAGCGCAGGGCAAATAGGATAGACCCCAGCACCGCCGTCCCCAAGCCCAGCCCCCAGTGGGGATCCACCCCCAGCAGCCCATAGCTGACTCCGCTGAGTGCGGCCCCAACCAGCCGCAGAGAGCAAAGAGCAGAGAGGAAAGAGGAGAGATTTCTTCCTCTCACTCCTCTCTTCTCACTTCTCACTCCTCGCTCCTCGGTACTCAATTCGAGACCTAGTACGTGCCCTCAAGAAGGACAAGGTAAGAATTAGAGACGCATAGACCGTTACCGGGAAAACCGTTTCTTTCCTGTCGCTCTCAATAAGATAAAAAGTCTGACTCCAATCCAATTGACCCCAGTCCAAGAAAGAGCGAGGATGCCAACCATGAGTACGACTGCAACTGCCACCACCGTTGTCCGGGTGCCGATTGTGGATGCCACCCCGGAAAATGTGCAACCCTTCGGCCAACTTTTGGGGGACGATGTGACCAATCCTGGCCTGGGGATCCCCTTTTATCAGGAGCGTGTCCTGGAAGGACAAAACATCGACTTTCAGTACACCGGTAGAGCTGTTATCCGTACCGCCAAGATCCTGCCCGGCTATCCACCTGTGCTCTGGCTAGAGCGCCACATGCGTATGACCCAGTTGTTCGTCGGTCTGGGGCAAGAGCCGTTCATCATGGTGATGGCTCCTCCCAACCATCCCCAAGAAGCTCCCGATCTCGACAAAGTACAAGCCCTGCGATTCCCTGCCGGGCATGGGCTGCTGCTGCACCTCGG
This sequence comes from Synechococcus sp. R55.2, assembly GCF_047462075.1. Lineage (NCBI taxonomy): Bacteria > Bacillati > Cyanobacteriota > Cyanophyceae > Synechococcales > Synechococcaceae > Synechococcus > Synechococcus sp. R55.2. Next base: position 19,163 of record NZ_JANSIH010000354.1, on the reverse strand, counting down.
CACGTGGCACGATTTCCCCATTGCCTGCGAGCGCCCCGCTGTGGTGCTAACCGCCAACTCTGAGGAAGTGGTGGAAGCCCTGGCCAGCATGAAAGGTGCCCAGGAAATGAATCAGGGGGATGTATTCAAAATTTCCCTCCCCCAACGGCTGAAAGCGGAGATCCACCTGGAGTTGGTCTGAACGCAAACCTGGATCCCGGGTCTCCACAGAATGCCAAAGCCTCAGTTCTAGAAGCGGCCCTCTATCAGCCTTTGGCCAGATAGGGGACTCGTCGCCTTATTGGGGTCGGCCTCTTGTACCGAAACCACCCTTTGGGCTCTTTCTCCCTTGCAAGGGACAGCGCTCTGCAACAGATTCTGGTAGTGGTTTATTTCTCCAAAAAGGTGCCCCGGCAGCATCCCATTTTGACTACAGGAGGCCGGTATTCCCGGATACTTGAAAAGCAAGGCGCGATGTTCATTTTGGGCAATCACGAATGTCGTTACAGCCCTTTCGCGAGTTTACTCCCTCCGCATCTGGGTTCCCGGCCCACTTGGGTAAGGGGCTCTGGCAGCGGATCTTGTGCAGGTGACCGGCGGAAGGGCTGCTATCGCGGGCCATCTCGGCAGCAGCTTGACCCATCCAAACTTTGTCTAAGTATTCGAGAACACCTATCCACCCAGCGAAGAGCTTTGAGACAAGTTCAGAGAGAAATGCCCCTGCGCAAGGGAGGATTCACAAGCAAAGTGCGAGACAGAAGGCTACCTACGACTCTGCCAATGGGACTCTCTAGGAGAGGCGTATCCAACCGGAAGATTCACAAACGTCTGCAGCGTTGGCATCTGAAGAGAGTTGCCTTATATTAAATCAGCTAGCATGTTCGATATTTGCCAGAATTTAAGTTATCGTGAGAGCTGACATGCCATCCAATTGGTCAGACATCCATCCTCCCAATCCTGGGCAAGGGCTCGATCAAACTCAGTCAACGCCTTCCCATTGGAATGAGGGCTACAGGGGAGAAGGCTCTCACGCCGAGTATGAGAGGAACGGATCTCAGACCAGAGCGGCGGATCGTCCAGAGGAGATCATGCCGAGCAATGCCGCAAAGATTAAGGTTGTAGGCGTGGGGGGTGGGGGTGGCAACGCGGTCAGTCGGATGGCGGCCAGTAACCTCGTGGGCGTTGAGTTTTGGAGCGTCAATACCGATGCGCAGGCCCTTGCCCAGTCCTCGACGGTGAACCGCTTGCAAATTGGGCAGAAGTTGACTCGAGGCTTGGGTGCAGGCGGTAACCCGGCTATTGGCCAGAAAGCGGCAGAAGAATCCAGCGAAGAAATAGCAGCAGCCATCAAAGGAGCAGATCTGGTCTTCATTGCCGCCGGCATGGGGGGAGGCACGGGCACGGGTGGAGCACCCATCATTGCCCAAATTGCCAAAGCCAGCGGTGCCCTGACGGTGGGAGTGGTGACACGGCCCTTTTCCTTTGAGGGCAAGCGCCGCAGCAAGCAGGCCGAGGAAGGGATCCAAGCGCTGCAAGAGGCAGTCGATACCCTGATTGTGATTCCCAACGACAAGTTGCTTTCGGTGATCTCCGAGCAAACCCCTGTCCAAGAGGCTTTTCGCGTTGCGGATGATGTGCTGCGTCAGGGGGTGCAGGGCATCTCGGATATCATTCTCATCCCCGGCATGATCAACGTGGATTTTGCCGATGTGCGCAGCGTGATGGCCGATGCCGGTTCTGCCTTGATGGGGATTGGCATGGGATCCGGCAAATCTCGCGCCCGCGAGGCTGCCATTACCGCTGTATCTTCGCCGCTTTTGGAAACCTCCATCGAAGGGGCCAAAGGTGTCCTCTTCAACATTACCGGTGGGCCGGATTTGTCCTTGCATGAAGTCACAGTGGCTGCCGAGATCATCGCCGAAGCTGTGGATCCCGAGGCCAACATCATCTTCGGCACCGTCCAAGACGAGCGCATGCAGGGGGAAGTGCGCATCACCGTTATTGCCACCGGTTTCCATGAGAAAGCCCGTGCGGCTGCCATCCCTGCTGCAACCAAAGTTTCTGCCTCCAACAAGTCAGGGGTTCGTAAGCCCACCCCCACGAGCCCTGAGCTGCCGCCTCGACAGCCCCCGGAGCCTGAGCCTCCGATGTCGGGTGGCTTGGATATTCCCGAGTTTTTGCGCCGCCGGCGGCCCCCTTCGTAGAGTAGAGTGAAGGAATGCCGGTATCTTGGTGCCGGTTGTCAAGGGTGGGGAGTGCTTCGGGGTTAAGCCATGAACATTGTTGTCTTGGCGGGGGGTCGTTCGGCAGAACGTCAAGTTTCTTGGGTAACGGGTAAAGCCTGCAAGCGAGCTTTGGAGGATTTGGGCCACCGGGTGAAGGTGATCGACCCAGAGGAGGATCTGCCGCTGCGCCTTTGGCAGGAACGGCAAGCCGGCTGCGATTTCGTTTGGATTGCCCTGCATGGCCCCGGCGGCGAGGATGGGGTGGTACAGGGGATGCTGGACTGGCTGGGCCTGCCTTACCAAGGATCCGGGCCGCTGGCCAGTGCCCTTGCCATGGATAAGCTGGTCTCCAAGCAGATCTTTCGCGCCGCAGGGATCCCTACCCCCGATTGGCGGGTTTGGGATGACCAAAACCCCCTCGCTTGGGCCGACTGTGCGGCAGAGTTGGGATCCCCACTGGTGGTTAAGCCCAGCAACAACGGCTCGACGGTGGGCATCAGCATTGTCCGGGATGAGCAGTCATTGGCTCAGGGGCTGGAGTTGGCCCGCTCGGTCTCGTCGCGGGTTTTTCTGGAGCGCTATGTTCCCGGAAAGGAGATCACCCTCTCGATCTTGTCCGGCCAAGTTCTTCCGGCCATTGAGATCATCCCCGCCCAAGGCGACTTCTACGACTACGAAGCCAAGTACGCGCCCGGTGGCTCGCGGCATCTGATCCCCTGTTCCCTCAGCCCGGCAGGATTGGCCCGCTGTGAGGCGGCAGGTCTGAAGGCCTATCGGGTGTTGGGGTGCGAAGGCTTGGCGCGGGTGGATCTGCGGGTGGATCCCGAGGAAAATCCTTGGGTGTTGGAGGTGAATACACTGCCCGGCATGACCCCCACTTCCCTCTGTCCTGATGCGGCGGCAGCTCTGGGGTGGACGTTCACCGAGTTGGTGGAGCGAATGCTGCAGGATGCCCTGCGAAAGGCAAACCTGACCGGATCCCGGCGTTCTCAAAGTCCATCGGCGACCCTCGGCAACGCTCCCTGAGGCTTTTCCTAAGACAAGAGCCTCTACCCCAGGTTTTTGCTCTCTCAGAGAAGGGCAACCAGCAAAAGAACTACCCCAGCTCCAACAATCAGTACAGCTCCCCCCAGCCACACCCAGGAGATGCGGGACCTGCTGCCTATGTCGGTTTTCCCGACAGGATTCTCCGGCGCAGGTTCAGGCTTTGAGTTGACCGAATCCGGGGCAACAACTGTCAGATCCTGCAGTAGGCGATCGCCTTTTTTTTCCAACAGAACTGTGGTTTCTTCTGAGGCCAGCAGCGGGTTCAACAAGGGGGCCGTTTGCTCCCACTCGTATTCAGAATGTCCCGACTCACGCCCGTACACCGTGACCTGCTCCAAGCCGGGCAAGCCCAACACTCTGAGCTCCGCCTGCACCCGTTCCATGAGATGGGGGTAGTCCACTCGGGCCGAGGAGGATCGATTCAGAAGAACATGCAGATGACCTTGGCGGCGTTTGACCGCGATTTTGACCGGGGCAGCCAACCGAGCCTGCAACGCTCGGGCAATCTCAGCTTCGGTCATGGGGCAACATCCAAGGCATGCGGGTTAATTCTAATACAATCCTAGGGCAACGATGCAGAGGGTTACGGGGCCTCGGGGTAGAATGGGATGCGCGTTGGCGAAGAAAAGCAGAGCGTTCATCTTTTTCTCTCGCCGGATCCCTAGCCGGAAGTTCTATGCAGGAAAAAACCATTGTCCGCGATTATTTCAACTCCGTTGGCTTCGAGCGCTGGCGGCGCATTTATGGTGAAGAAGAAGTCAATTTCGTCCAAAAAGACATCCGCCTTGGCCATGCCCGCACGGTAGAGACGGTGTTGCAGTGGTTGGGGGATCCCTCGGGTTTACGCATTTGTGATGCCGGATGCGGGGTGGGCAGCCTCAGTTTGCCCTTGGCCGCCAGGGGGGCACAGGTGTTCGCCAGCGACATCTCGGAACAAATGGTGAGCGAAGCGCGCCGCCGCCAGCAAATGGAGCTGGGATCCACAGACAACCCCCAATTTTGGGTCTCGGATCTGGAGGAATTGACAGGGGAATACGATGTCGTCATCTGCCTTGATGTGATGATCCACTACCCCGAAGCCGATGCCCTCCGCATGTTAAAACACCTGACCTGCCTGGCCCAGTCCCGCCTGATCTTCAGTTTCGCTCCCAAAACCCCCTGGCTGACGCTGCTGAAGAAAGTGGGAGAGTTCTTCCCCGGCCCCAGCAAAACCACCCGCGCCTATCAACACCGAGAGGCGATCTTGGTGAGCCAATTAACCGAATGGGGCTGGAAAGTGCAGCAGCGACAAACCATTCGCAGCCGCTTCTACTTTGCTTGGCTGCTCGATCTGGTTCGCTGAACCTGCCGCCCACTGGATACCTTCTGTCGGAATGTTCGCCTGAGGTGGTGATCTCCCAGATTTCCAGACGCCAGGAAGCGATCTCGAGCCAGCAGTATGGCCATGCTGGTTTGCCTCAGCCCAAGGGGTCAGCCGAGGTTATCCAGTTGCTCCAGCAAATCGGGATCCGCCAACTTTTGTAGGGCAAGCCGCGCGTCATCCCGCACCCCCCAATCGGGATCGCGACTGGCGCTGGTCAGCAATTGCCTTGTTAGCATCGTGTAAACAATGGGATCCTCGAGAGCCAGTTTCACCTGTTGCCCCAGGATCCCTAAGCTCCAGGCACAGTTGCCGCGTACCGCTGCGATTGGATCTTGAGCCAAGCCCCGGCAGAGAGCTGCGACCGCCTCATGCAATGCCGGGCCAGGCAACGCCTGCGCCTGGGCCAGTTGTCCGAGGGCACTGGCAGCCCACAATCGCACTGCCGCGATATCCCCGGCCAACACTTCCAGCAACACCGGGTACGCCCGCGGATCCTTGGCATTGCCCAACGCCCACACCAAGCCTTTGCGCACATAGCCGTTCCAATCCCAGCGCAAGCCCTCGATCAGCACCTCCACCTCAGCGGGATCCGGATTCCGACCTAGGGCATAGGCTGCTCCCACCCGCACCAACGGGCAGGGATCCCGGACTAGGGCCAGCAGGGGTTTAACGGCGCGGGGTTCTTCGATCTCACAGAAGGCGCGGGCCGCCTGCATCCGCAAATAGGGATCCGGATCCTGCAACTGCTGCAGCATCAGCTCCACATCCACCTCCGGCGGTGAGTGAGGTGGCAGCTCGTCTAGGGGCTCAAGGGGGGAAAAAGCGTCTTCTTGCATGAAAGGGTGCCCAGGTGTTGGCGGAGGGGGCGAGCGCAAAACTTGCCCTTCCCCACGACAAAAGCCAGAGCCACAACAACCAAACCAGCAGCAGAGTTGCTGCCCATCATAAACTGCCGGGATCCTCCATCTGATCTGCTCTTTCCGGTTGGGATCCCGGAACCCTGAGCAAGTCCGCTCCTTCCAACACCCGCGCCGAGCGGATCACATCTCCCACCTGGATGCGCTCCACCCACTCCATCCCCTCGGTGACGTAGCCGAACACGGCATAGCGCCCGTCCAAAATCGGCAGAGCAGCGAGGGTGATGTAAAACTGGGAAGAGGCTGAGTCAAGTGGGCTAGAACGGGCCATGGCCACCGCCCCCAAACGATGGGGCAAGAGCAACTTACTCAGAGCAGCGGGATCCTGGATCAAGGTGTTGTAGCGGGGGTAGGGTTCCCCACGCAACCGAATTTCTAGGGGGATGGTGCGCAGGCGGTTGCTCCCCGGCTCTGTTGCACCCCCTGTACCGTCACCACGGGGATCCCCACCCTGCACCACAAAAGGCTGCGGATCCTTTTCCACCCGATGGAAGGTGAGGCCATTGTAAAAGCCCCGCTGAACCAAATCCACGAACTGGCCGCCGGTCAGGGGTGCCGCTTCCCCGTGGATCGCCAAGATCACCTTGCCTACCCCCTCAGCAGTTTGCACCTCCATCTCCACCACTGCCTTCCCTTGCAGTTGCGGGCGGCTAGCATAGGCCGCCGGGATCCCAGAGGGGGATTCTGACAAGGGGGGTGTGCTGCGACAAGCGGACAGGCCAAGACAGAGGTACGCCAAAACCAAGCCCGCTCTCACTCTGCAGCGGTTTATTCGCCCCGGCTTGGCGAATTTCATCTGCCCCTTCTCCTTCAATCCAATCTCCCACCCTCCAGGCGCTGCTCAACCCAGCAGGGATCCCTATCCAGGTGATTCAGATCCGCTGCGACAGCCCCAACTGCAAGGTGACGCTTTGAGCACCATTGCTCACCCTCACACCGTAGGGGCTGATGGAGGTAACCCGCCACTCTGCTTTCACCGCATGGCCAACAGCCACCTGACGTACTACGTTGTCGATCAAAATCAGAGCCTTGGGGGCACCTGGATCGTGGATCAATCCCACCAGCTTCATCTGCGGCACAGGCTGGGGTGGGATCCATGCCGGCAGCGGAGGAGCAGGTGCCCTGGGGGGAGAAGGAGCACCGACCCCTCTTGAAGCAAGAGGAGCGGCAACAGTCGGCGGCTTTGCCGGTTCGACCAAGACAGCCTTTGCAGAATCCTCAGGTGGAGCTTTGGGGTTTTCATCCACATCAGCAGCAGTGGGAAGCAAGGGCTCCTGGTGAGCATCGGAATGGGAAGAATTGGGTGCCTCAGCCAAGGGATCCCGCTCAGGCTGTGAAAAAACCACTGCCCGCGGGCGCAGGGTTATCCAAAAGGCCAGCCCTGCCACCAAAGTAGCGGCCAAAGCCATACCCAGCAGTAGCCCCCCGGCAGCAGAGAAGCGCCGGGAAAGCAGCGGGGGCCTTGTGCCGAGGTAGGGATATTCTCCGGCTTCTGACAGCCCCTCTTCCAAGCTGTTCTCCAGCTCCTCGAACAGCTCATCCAACAGAGAATCTGCCTGCTTGACTTGGCCAGACCATGCCCAAGGGGAACGACGGCCTCTGCCCGCTGAAGCATCTAACCCGGACATACAACCTCCCTAGCCTGAACGGCGGGGATCCCAAGGCGTTGAGACACTCAGCCAACAGTTGCCGTCCATCGCCCAAAGGCTCTCAGAGGAGCCGCATTTCTGGGTACTCGGTCAACAGCGCCTCTGCCGACAGGGTGTCTCCCTCCAACTGCGGCGTCCACAGCACTTCGATGGCTACAATCCGCTCCGCCGGAATCGAAGCCAACTGCACTAGGCACTGCCGCAGATCCGCCATGGAGTTAACTACAGGTAGTGTACCCAAGTTACCACGATACGCAACCAGTAGAGTTACCAGCAGGTACTCGCCAACATCTGGGATCCCAGCAGCAGATCGCTGCAGCGCCGCTTGGGAGACTTGTTGGATCTGGTTGTTGCGGTTGCTGAGGCTTTCGATGCTGAACTTGCTGCGCTCTTGCAAGGAGGCTTGGTAGAACAGGGATTCGGCGCGAGACAAGGGCAGCCTGTCGGCTTGGGCATGGCCATAGGCCCAGTAGTCGCTGTAGCGCATCAAGCCAAGAGTGACCTCTTGCAACAGTTGGCTCAGCCCTTCCGGCGACTGAGTATCCGCTTCCAGAGCCAGGGCGTTCATGTCTTTTTGCAGTTGTCGGGCGCTGGCCAGCAGGCCCACTTTCACCTGCGCAACGGTTACCTGCGGATCACGAACCCCAATGCTATCGTCCCCTTCTTCGGATCTGATCCCCGAGCGCAGCGTCTGCACCAAAAAGCTACCTGCCCCAACCAAGAGCAGCAGCGTCAGCAGGCCGCCACCCCCCCCTCCCCAGAAAAAGGGCACCAGCAGCGGAAAACCAAAGCCGCCTCCATAGCTGGGGTAGACAGGAGCTGAGTAGTGCGGGCCAATCGAGCGGGGGGCAGAGAACGTCGGAGACCGGAAAGATCCGCCGCCAATGCGACCGCCACTGCGTGCCCAAACAGCGCCTATGGGAGCCAGGGCCAAGGTCAAGGCCAGGGCAATGGCCAGCAGAGGCCGGCAGACGCGACCGATTCGTTTCAGCATGATCACAATGTTTTCGTCCATCACGGGGCTAGTCTTTCTTAATTCTACGCTTTCTCGTTGGCGGGAATAGGGGCGGAAACCGATCCCCCACCCGGCCATCTCACTTGTTCAATTCTTCTGTGTTGATTCTTTGTGTACTGAGCCGGCCAATGACCGTCAACCAATCGAGGCAGAGCCATGCTACGGTCTGGAAGGTTGCCAGGAGGAGGGCAAACAACAGCAATGCAAACTCAGGCTAACGTCCAAGCCGAGGAAAGAGAGCGGGCATCTTCTCCACCCCGTGCCCAGATTCGGCTGTTGGTGGTGGATATCGATGGCACGATTGCCGGGCCTTCCAACCAGGTTTCAGAGCCGGTTCGGGAGGCCATTCAGAAGGCCAAAGCAGCAGGGGTGCGAGTAGCCATCGCTACGGGTCGCATGCATCGTTCTGCCGAGCGGTTCCACTACGCGATTGGGGCCGATATGCCCCTATGCAGCTACCAGGGGGCTTTAATTCGGGATCCCGATAGCCAAAAGACCCTAAAGCACTGGAGTCTGGACTGGCCGCTGGCCGAGGAGTTGTTGCAAGCGTTGCAGGATCAGCCGGTGGGGGTTCACCTCTACATCGATGACCAGCTCTACTTACGGGAGCTGAGCCCTCTCAGTCAGGCCTATGCTGAGCGCTCTCAGGTGCCGTTCCAGATGTTCTCTTCCGCCCAATACGGACGAAGCCCCACCAAGATCCTGGCTGTTTCTGAGGATACCGAGTTCCTGCAGGAATTGCAGGGATCCCTGCGGCGGCGGTATTCCCCTGACCAGCTCTACCTCACCCGTTCAGAGCCGATTTTTCTCGAGGCTACCCATCCGGCGGTGAACAAGGGCAATGCCGTTCGTTTTTTGGCCGAGGAAATGCTGGGGTTGTCGGCGGAGCAGGTGATGGCCATTGGCGATGGCGACAACGACATTGAGATGCTGCGGTATGCGGGGATCGGGGTGGCGATGGGAAATGCCTCGCCAGCTCTCTTGCCCCATGCCGATTGGATTGCCCCTCCTGTGGCAGAAGACGGGGTGGCGGCAGCCATCGAGACCTTCATCCTCAGCTAGGCAGGGATCCCATGCTGGGTCTGGCTTCTTCTCCCTTTCCTGAGGTCACCCTGCGTCCGGCGCAGCAACAGGCGTTGGCCTACCAATCGGGGCCGCTGGGGATCGCCGCCGTTCCGGGGAGCGGCAAGACCTTTATTCTGGAGCTGTTGATCGCCGATTTAATTCTCAATCGGGGGATCCCACCGGAGCGCATCGGGGTGTTCACCTACATGCGTTCGGCGCGGGGCAACTTGATCAGCCGCATCAATCAACGTTTGCAACGGGCGGGGTATCCGGATCGCTTTACCCAGGCCTTTACCCTGCATTCTTTGTCGTTGCGGGTGTTGCGGGAGGCCCCCAGCCGTTGGGAGGAGCTGTCTATTTTGGAGGGATACGAACAGGAGCGGTTGCTCAGCCGCCTGTGCCGCGCTTGGCTCGTCCGCCATACTCAGCTCTGGGAGCCGCTGATCCCCGGCGACAACAACCCGCAAAAGATCGCCCAAAACCGAGCCCAGTTCCGGCGCAGTTTCCAGCAGATGGTGCAGGTGGTCATCAGCAGGGCCAAGAATCTACGCCTGGGGCCAGAAGTGATCCCCGGCGAGGGCTATCTGGGCTGGGCCGCTCCCATCTACGCCGGCTATCAGGCGGAATTGCGTCGCCTGGGCAAGTTAGACTACGACGACCTGGGCTGGCAAGCAGTGGATTTGATCGAGGGCAGCCCGGAGCTGCGGGAGCAGGTGCAAAACTGGTACGACTACCTGTTCGAGGATGAGGCCCAAGACAGTTCCCCCCTGCAGGAAGAGCTGCTGCGGCTGCTCAGCCAACGCACCGGCAACCTGGTGCGGGTGGGGGATCCCAACCAGAGCATCATGGGCACCTTTACCAGCGCCGAGCCGCGGCTGTTTCGCGCCTTTTGCCAGGCCAGTCCTCAGGTGGTGCTCTTGGATGAATCCAGCCGCAGCGCCCCCCAGATCATCGCTTTGGCCAACCGCCTGGTGGAGTGGGTGAATCAGCAGCACCCCATCCCGGCTTTGCGCACCGCTCTGCCCCCCCACCCCATTCAACGGCCCACCCCCGGTGGCCAAAACCCCCCGGCCAGCGAGGGTGGTGTGGACTTTCTGCGGGTCGTCGGATCCCCGGAGGAGGAGCTGCAACAGGTAGCGCGGCAGGCCATTGCAGCCACCCAAGCTTTTCCCGGCCAAACGGTGGCCATTCTGGTCACCACCAACGAGCTGGGGGGCAAAGCCCTCAGCTATCTCCAGGAAATGGGAGCGGAGCGGGTGATCGATCTGTTGCGGGGCAGTCCCAGTCAGCGGCGGGTGTTGTTGCAGCTCAAGGGAATCATCGACTGGTTTGCCCAGCCCACTGCCCCCACTCGCTTGGCTGCTGCTGTGGATTGCTTGGCGGATTGGGCGGGGATCCCACGTGCTGAACTGGGACCGATGTTGACCTGGATCCGCGCCTCTCTGCCGGAGCGGCTGCTATTTCCCAACTTTGGTGAGGCTCCCGCTCTGCCCGATGGCCCGCCTTGGCAGAACTTGGGCAGGCTGCTGCGCACCCTTGCCGGTTGGCTCCGGGCCGGGCGCTCCCCTTGGCCGGAGGTGCTGAATGTGATCGTTCAAAGCCTCTACCGCAAGCCGGAAGAGCTGTTTGTGGGTCGCTATGTAATCGATCAGCTGGAGCAGGTGCTGGGATCCCTGCCCGAAACCGATTGGCAGGAGATCGCCCAAGAATTTCAAGTGATTCTGGATCACCGCCTCAACAACTTGCCTTCGGAGATCTTCGCCTTCGACCCCGAGCCGGGCAGCATCACTGTCACGACTCTGCATCGGGCCAAGGGGCTGGAATGGGATCAGGTGTTCATCCCCCAGGTGTCGGCCTACGAGTTTCCCACCCAGTACGAGGAGCGGCCCCTGGGGCTGAGGTTTTTGGAAGATGTGGATATGACAGCGGAGGCCCTGGCCCAGTTGCGGCAGCTCAGCCCCAAAAGCTGTTGGGATCTGCAGGCCGACTCTGCCACCAAGCAAGCCTTTTTGGACTTGGCAGCGGAGCGGCTGCGGCTGCTGTATGTGGGCATCACCCGCAGCAAACGACGGCTCACCCTCTCGGTATCCAGCCAATCTCGCTTTGGCACAGAGCAGAGTTCATCTTTGGTGTTTCGGGTGTTAAGTCGCAGTTTTAGGGCCGGTTGACCGGGTGAGTCTCTCGTTCTTCATGGATTGGCAACCTGCTAGCATGGCTAAGCCCGATAGCGCTTGCGCGCCGCCTTGCGGCAATGGGGCAGTCTTTCAGAAGCTATGGATATTCTGCAATGCAACCTCGGCGTATTGCCCGCGAACTGGCCCTGCTGGGGGTCAATCAACTGCCAGCCACGGCGGCCAAACTGAGCGAAAAACAACTGGAGGACTTGCTGCTGGCAGCCATCCGCGCCCTGAGTGAAGAGACCCATGAAACCCTCTCCACAGCGGCGGCGGAAATCCAGCGCAGCGACCGTTTGTTGCACGAGAGCGATCCTCTATTGTTGGCCGATTCGGATCCCAAGGAAGAGGGTGGATCCCGCTCCGTCACCCTCCGCCTTCAGCAGGCCCAACGACACCTGCAGCGCCTGGAAATCACTCTGAAGGAGGCGGACGTTCCTGACCCCAATGCCTTACGGGGGGAATTGCTGGAGCTAATCCAGCAGGTGCAAGTGGCCCTCGGCAACGCCGGCCAAGCCTTAGAACACCTGGAACAGCGGCTGCACAGCGTCCGCCACATCTTGGATGAGGTTGTCCAGTTGTCCCAAAGAGCAGTCAACCGGGTGGGCGTTGCCCTGTCCATGCCGGAACTGTTGTACATTGCCCAATCCCAAGAAGTGCGCGCCTACGCTTTGCAACTGTTAACTGCCCTGCGAACCCACAAGGAGGCGATTGATGCTCGTTTGCAAAAGGCTTTGGTGGGTTGGCAATTGCAGCGGGTTGGTCGGATCGAACGAGATATCCTGCGCCTGGCGGTGGTGGAGATGGAAATACTGGCCAGCAGCCCCGTGAAGGTTGCCATCAACGAAGCTGTAGAATTGGCCAAAAAATACGGGGATCCTGAGGCCGCCGCTTTCGTCAACGGAGTGCTGCGACGGGTAGTGGACAGCCAGATGGAGACCCACCGGGGTCGGGATCCCTCCCTCCCTGGTTCTGGTTCCGGGGGCTGAGCAGATCACTGGGGATCTTCCTTGCCAGGATAAAAGTCGGGATCCATCACCTGCTCAAATGTGTAGGGACACTGGGCAGGCAGATCTGCTTCAGACAATGGTGTTTCTCTCACCACCAACAGGATCCCGTCCTGGTGAGCCTCTTGCAGGGCTGCCGAAAGATCGGGCTTGAGGCTGGGACTGTCTTTGAGCAATCGCTGGATCTGGCGGCGTTGTTCAGTAATCGTTGCCCGCCAACTTTTGCCTCGCAGGTGGGGTTGCAATTGCCACTTCAGCAAATGCCCTACCAGGATCCCCAGCCGGTTCAGCAATTCCCGGCGTTCTTGCCTGCCCAAAGCCTCAATTTCCTCCACCAAGTTGGCGATATCCAGTTGATCCCACTGCCCCGATTTCAGCAGTGCGGCTTGCTTTTGCGTCCAGGCATAGAAGTCGTACTCGTAAAGTTGCATGCTTCATTGCCTAACTGGGCACTGGCCAAGGAGATCTTACTGACCCCGAACTACCCCTTTTTACCTTGAGCTCATTGATTTCCCGGACTAGGCCAAGTCCGGGAATGCTTGCGGAAAGCGGGTTTTGCCGGTTGGTTGGGGAAAGCGGGCGATGAGACTCGAACTCACGACATCCAGCTTGGGAAGCTAGCGTTCTACCACTGAACTACGCCCGCGTAAATCAATCTCAAGTTTAGCAAGCTGAAACCCTTGCTGAATCTAACCTATCACGTTCCCGACCCCTTGAGTAGGTGGGGAGTCGGGGGGCATATTTTGCCCGCAATTTGACCAGCAGGGAATGACGTCGAGAGACAAAGCTATCGTGCATGCTGGGGCAGGGCGAGAGTGGGTTAATCATCTTTCACATGGGATCCCTGGTACAACTGAGGCAGTATTCTGTCTGCGGCCTATGTCCAGCATCCTCCTGCTCTCCGGTAGTCCCAGCACTCCTTCTCGCTCAGAAGCCGTTTTACATCACGCTGCCGGGATCCTGTCCGATCTGGGATTGACCACTCAGTTTGTTTCGGTGCGGGATTTGCCCCCAGAGGATCTGGCACTGGCCAAGTTCGATAGCCCTCAACTCAAGGCAATTCAGCAAAAGGTGGCCCAAGCTACCGGGATCGTCATCTCTGCTCCCGTTTACAAAGCCTCCTATCCAGGTGTGTTGAAGGCACTGCTGGATTTGCTGGATCAAGACGCCTTTACCGGTAAAGTGATTCTCCCCATTGCCACCGGGGGAACCCTGGCCCATCTGCTGTCCATCGACTTTGCGATGAAACCTGTGCTGGCGGTGATGGGGGCAACCCACATCTTGAGAGGGGTTTATATCCTGAGTTCTCAAATTCAGTTGGACGCTGCCGGAACACTACAGCTAGAGGCCGACATCGAGGAACGTCTGCGAGCAGGGCTGCAGGCACTTGCGCAGGCGGTGAAATAGAAGAAATCAGAATTTTGCGGAGACTGGCCGAATACGGGATTGGTGCCCTGGGCCCGGAACCGGTTGCGGCAATCTATTCCGAAAAGTGCATAGGTGATTGCCCAGTCAGGCCCGAGAAGCCGCGGAAGAGCCGACGGCAAGGGATCCCTTTTGCGGGTATGGCCGGATTAAATTTCTATAAATCCCCCAAAAACCTGCAAAACCGTAAGTTATGATACAGACATAGGATAAATCGTTCATCTCTGCAGTTGGCTCACCGTTGGTTGGGAGCTGTGCAGAGACGGAAGTAGGGGTCTTCCCGAAGGAACGCGCCTCAACTGAATCGCGCCACTCTCTCCGTGGCTTACGGTTCAACAACAACAAACTCAACCCTTCGTTGATGGAGGCGACTTATGAAACTCTCTTTCCGTGGCAACACCTTTGACTACGTTCCCGCGCATACTCAGCTCAGTGATGAGGAGTTGCAAGCTCAGTATCGCGGTCAAACCTTCTGTGTGCACCACACCAGCAAGAAAGCGATGCCTCACCCTCATCAGCCCCTGACTTACCGGGGTGTAAGCTACTGAGGTGGATGCTTTTCACCCTTGTTCTAGGTGAGCTGGGGATCCACTGGAGATCTCCATAGAGATTCGGAAAAGACCGAGCGGCCCCGTTTGGGGTCGTTTTTTGAGGCAAAGCAACACCCCCAGAAGGAGCAGCACCCGTTCCACCTGAGAAGCAAGTAGATGGGTCTGGGCCTGCCGAGTTGAGTTTGAACGAGTTGAGTTTGAAATGGGAGCGATGCCGAGACAGGGTGCGCTAAGATGCGGTTCCAAGCGATAATGGCCTTAGCAACTTGCCCTACAGGGATCCGCTGCGATGGAAGCGTTTTTCGAGTTTCTCTGGTCGGCTTCGGCCATCTTGCTGGTGATCTTGGTGCTGCTGCACAGCCCTAAGGGGGATGGGTTGGCGGGCATTGGCGGGCAGGCCCAGCTGTTCTCCAGCTCCAAGAGTGCTGAGCAAAACCTCAACCGCATCACCTGGACGGTAGCGACCCTTTTCCTCTCCATCAGCGTGGTGTTGGGGGCGGGCTGGCTCTCGGCAGCCACAGGGCCATAGGGATCCCTTTCCGTGTTGGCGATTTACCTGCATGGATTCGGCTCTGGGCCGCAGTCGGCCAAGGCAACTTTCTTTCGGCAGCGGCTGCAGCAGGTGGGGATCCCTGTTCAGGTGCCTGATCTGAACCAGGACAATTTTGCCCAGCTCACCTTGACCCGCCAGATCCAGCAGGTTTCCAGCCAGCTTGCCGAGATGAACTACCCCCCTGTCACCCTCATCGGCTCTAGCTTGGGGGGCCTGGTGGCTGCTTGGGTTGCCGAACGACAACCTTGCGTGCAGCGCTTGGTGCTCTTGGCGCCGGCTTTTGGCTTTTTAGGCCATTGGCTGCCGCGGCTGGGGGCAGAGGCGGTGGAGACTTGGCAGCGAACCGGACAACTCATGGTGTTTCACTACGGAGAAGGCCGCCCTCTCCCTTTGGAGTACGGCTTTGTCGCCGATGCCCAACGCTACCCGGATGGGGCGTTGCGACGGCCTGTGCCCACCTTGATTGTGCATGGGATCCAAGATGAAACCATCCCCATTCAAGCCAGCCGAGACTACGTGGCCTGTCGCCCCTGGGCCCAACTGGTGGCGGTGGAGAGCGACCACGCCCTGACGGATGTGTTGGATCCCATCTGGCAGATCACCAGCCGCTTCTGCGGGTGGGGGATGGAGACGGGGCAGTAGGGTTGTTAAAGAGGATCCCTGTCCCGTGCTTGCCCATTCGCGAAAGCGTCGCGTAGCGATAATGTCTATGCAATCCAAAGTGCTGTGCCTACAACAGGGGAAGGCTGACGTGACTGCCGGCTTGCTCTTCGATATGGACGGGGTGATTGTGGATTCGGAACCAATCCATGCCCGCGCCGGGGCCATTGCCCTGCAACGCTGCCACCTATCCCTGGATTTGGCCCCCATCTCCCTGCAGTTCAAGGGGCGCACCGACCGCGACATGTTCGAGTACCTCGTCCAACACCAGACAGACACCCCGCCTGCGGAACAGCCCCTGCTGGTGCAGCGCCTGATCGAGGAAAAGGCCAAGGCTTTTGGCGAGCTGCTGGCAGAGGTACCCCTGGTGCCGGGGGTGCTGGAGTTTTTGGCGGCCAGCCGCCGGCGCTTTTCTGCCCTGGCCGTCACTACCTCAGCTATCCGCCGAGATCAGGCGCAGATTTTCCAGCGCTTCGACCTGCACCGCTGGTTTGACGCGGTGATTACCGCCGAAGATATTCAGCGGGCCAAGCCCGACCCAGAGCCCTACCTGAAAACGGCTGCCGCCGTGGGGCTGGATCCGGCGTTGTGTTTGGTGATTGAAGACTCCACCTACGGGATCCGCGCCGCTAAGGGGGCTGGCTGTTTTGCGGTGGGCCTCACCACGGCTTTCACCGCCGAGGAACTGCGCCACGCCGGGGCAGATGTGGTGGTGGACAGCTTTGCGGAGTTGGCCGCACTCCTGTTCGCGAGAGCGTCGCGTAGCGATAACCTGCCTGTGTAGGGAGCCCAGCCCATTCGCGAGAGCGTCGCGTAGCGATATGCCAGCACCCACTTTTTTGCGGCAGGCCCTGGATCGCTATCCGTTTGCTTCGCGGCGACGGGTGGTGATGGGCAGACAGGGATCCGTGGCCACCAGCCAACCTTTGGCGGCAATGGCGGGCATGGAGATGTTCTGGGCGGGCGGCAATGCTGTGGATGCAGCCGTGGCAATGGCGGTGGCTTTGACGGTGGTGGAGCCAACCTCCAATGGCATTGGCGGCGATGCCTTTGCTCTGGTGTGGGAGGGGGGGGAGGAGGGTCAGCTGTACGGGTTGAATGCTTCCGGTCGCAGCCCAGCCGCCCTGACGCCGGAGCGGTACCGGGACCATGGGCGGATCCCCCCCTACGATTGGCCGGCGGTGACGGTGCCGGGGGCAGTTTCCGCTTGGCAGGCCCTGCACCGGCGCTGGGGAAAGCTGCCGTTCGAGCGTCTGTTTGTGCCTGCCCTTCGTCTGGCGCAAGAGGGATTTCCGGTCTCTCCCCGAGTTGCTCAATTGTGGCAGGCGGCGGAGGCCATCTATTTGCCCCTGCCGGATCCGCGCCACGACGCCTTCAAGGCCGTTTTCTTTCCCCAAGGGCGTGCCCCACGGGCTGGAGAGCGCTGGAGCAGCCCCCTGCATGCTCAAACCCTAGAAGAGATTGCCCGTAGCGGTGGGGAGAGTTTTTACCGGGGGGAGCTGGCGGAGAAGTTGCTGGCTTTCTCGGAGGCCACGGGCGGCTTCCTGTCCCCCGCCGACTTGGCTGAGCACCGGGCCGATTGGGTGGAACCCATCCATACGGATTACCGGGGCTACACCGTCTGGGAGATCCCCCCCAACGGGCAGGGCATTGCCGCTCTGATGGCGCTCAACCTTTTGGAGGGTTTTGAGCTGGGGCAGATCCCCATCGGCGAGCGCTATCACCTGCAGATCGAGGCGATGAAGCTGGCCTTTGCCGATGTGAGCCGACAGGTGGCAGATCCGGAGTATGTGCGGGTCAGTCCTGCCCAGATGCTGGATAAGGCTTATGCGCAGCGGCGGCGGCAGTTGATCGGGGCTGAGGCAATCTCCTTGGCTCCGCCAGGGCTGCCGGAGGGGGGAACGGTTTATCTGGCTGCAGCCGATAGGGAGTTGATGGTGTCTTTGATTCAGTCGAATTTCGATGGCTTCGGCAGCGGCCTGCTGGTTCCGGGCACGGGCATTGCCCTGCACAATCGCGGCACCGGTTTCACCCTGGAGCCCGGCCATCCCAACCAGGTGGGCCCCCGCAAGCGCCCCTACCACACGATCATCCCCGCTTTTCTATCCAGAGAAGGGATCCCCCTCGGCCCTTTTGGTGTCATGGGGGGGGCAATGCAGCCCCAAGGCCATGTGCAGGTGGTGGTGAATTTGGTGGATTACGGCCTGAACCCCCAGGCGGCTCTGGATGCGCCCCGCTGGCGAGTGCTGTGGGATCAGGGGATCCCGCAGGTGGCGCTGGAGAGCACGGTGCCGCCCCAGGTGGTGCGCGAACTCTCCGCCCGCGGCCATGCAGTGCAGGTGGTGGAGGCAGAAGAGGATTACGGCCTTTTTGGCCGGGGACAGATCCTCTTGCGGGATGGGGATCACTTCATTGCGGCTTCCGAACCTCGTGCCGATGGCCTAGCCCTGGCGTGGTAGAGTGCCTAGCTCATCACCATGCCACCATCGATGGCAAAAACCTGTCCCGTGATGTAGGCCGCCGCCGGATCTGCCGCCAAAAAACGCACCAGCCCCGCCACTTCTGCCGGGGATCCCAGTCGCCCCAGGGGGATCTGCGCCAAAATCGGGCCAGGATCCAGTTTTTCGGTCATTTGGGTGGTGATGAACCCCGGTGCCACGGCGTTGACGGTGATGTTGCGGCTGGCCAGCTCGCGAGCTGCTGTCTTGGTGAGGCCCACCACCCCTGCTTTGGCGGCGCTGTAGTTGGCCTGGCCGGCATTGCCCACCAAGCCCACCACCGAGGTGATGTTGATGATGCGCCCCTGGCGCTGCTTTACCATGATTTTGGCGGCTGCCTTTAGGCAGAGAAAGACCCCCGTCAGGTTGAGATCCAGCACCGCCTGCCAATCTTCCGGCTTCATGCGCAGCAGCAGGGTGTCGCGGGCCATGCCGGCATTGTTCACCAGCACATCCACCCGACCCCACCGCTCCATCACCTGGGCAAACAGGCCCTCCACTGCCTCTGGGCAAGACACATCGGCGGCCACAGGGATCCCTTCTCCCCCCAGGGCCGCGATCTCCTCCACCAGGGACTCGGCTTCGGCAGCGGAGCGGGCGTAGTTGATCGCCACTTTTGCTCCAATGGCCCCCAGGTGCAGGGCAATCGCCCGGCCAATGCCCCGGCTGGCTCCGGTGACCACAGCCACCCGGTCTTGGAGGGAAGGCAAAGGGAGAAGCTCAGACATAAGCGGCAGGTTCCTCGTGATTCGGACAGCGTGATTAGGACAGCCGCAACAGTATAGGATGCTTTGGGGCCGTCTGGCTGCCACGGACTTCCCTGCGATCGCCTGCGCCATGTCCGTCCTAACCGCCGATGGCATCGGCAGGAGGGATCCCACGGCTCTGTGCAGTCACCCTGCCCGCAAGATGTGTTGACGGACGGATTCCCAGACCAACGGGCGAGCAGAGCCGGACTATGATCAAAGGCTAGGCTGCAGCAGAGCATGACTCTAGTCAATAATAAGCTCAACTATACTGAAAATAATGTATAAT
>NZ_JANSIH010000353.1:0-543 GCF_047462075.1 Synechococcus sp. R55.2 | reverse complement strand
CGTATGCATGGGTCGTCATCGGCCAACAGTACTGTCGGCGAAGCATTTGTCAGCAGATGTCCAGGATTGGGGATGGGGGGAGATTGCACAAAATTCACTCCACAGAGTCGGCCATTCGCGACGGCGGTGCGAAGCACCAAGGCTTTCTTTGCACACAAAAGGGATCTCTAATCTGTCTCCAGCTTAATCTTTCGCGTTAGCGGTGCGGTTCCCGACGGGGTGCCGTAGGCATAGCACTTTCGCGCCCAGGCCGGGGATCCCTTGAACAGACCTATTTCCGTTAGGATTGACGAGGTGGTGTGAGAAGTTGCCATGACTGTTTCTGAGAACATTTCTGAGGAAATGACCCCACTACCAGATGGTACCTCAAGGCAGCTATCCAGAGTGCAGTCCACAGTGGTGATCGGGGCGGGGCCAGCTGGATTGAGTGCCGCCTACGAGCTGAACAAGCAGGGCTACCCGGTAACGGTTTTGGAAGCGGATCCGGTGCAGGTAGGGGGGCTATCCCGCACTGTAACCTACCAAGGCTATCGCTTTGATATC
>NZ_JANSIH010000352.1:0-3468 GCF_047462075.1 Synechococcus sp. R55.2 | reverse complement strand
AAGATCGCCCCCACCTGCTCCACCAAACCTCGACAGGGCAGCCAAGGCCCCTCTTGAAGCTGCGCTGGGGTTAGGCTCAGACGGGGACACCAAGGGATATCTGCTGCCTTCGGCCTACGGCCCGCCAAGGCGGCTGGAACCCGCTCCGCTCCGGCCTGAACCGACTTGAATCCCCCTTTGCCCGGAAAGGAGCTGGCCGTGGTCAGGATCCCTTCTGGAACCGCTTGCTCACATCCGCGCACGAAAGCTCGCGCCAGTTGCAAAGCAGATAGGGGATCCTCCGCCAAAGCCAGCTCCCCCAGTGGCTCTGCCACCGGGTTGAGCAGCCAATTGATGCCGATGGCTGCCGCCTCCCGCGCCGTAATCCGACCCCACTGTTCCGCCCAGCGTTCTGCCTCTGATCCCAGACGGCTCAACCCCAGGGGATGGGGAAAAGAGGTAGCCCCCTGTAGGGCCAGCCCACGACCGGCCTCTGCCGCCACCAAAAGGGGCAGAGCAGCCCATGCCTGCACCTCTTCCACCCGCAACAGGGCTTCTGCTACGTGTCCTTCGGTGATCCAGATGCCCCCGATCCCCACTTCCTGGATCAGTCGCTTGAGGGTGTCTCGACAGCAGGCTGGGGATCCCAGACGGGCCGAGACCGGCACCACCAACAGTTGGGCTACCTGCCGAGCTAGGGATAAGGGTCGATCCAGTTCCTCAAGCGGAGATCCGGAAACACTCATGGGCACAGCCGGAAGGTCGTCAGCAACGGGAAAGCTGCGAGATTCTGATCCCTTTGCAGAAAACGCAGATCATGATAACCACTCCTGCCGGTTGTGGCTCGCACTTGGCTGCTGAGGGCTAACGAGAAAGCCGACAACGGTCACAGGTGCCACAAGGCAGGCCGGGCTGCTCCCCAGGGTAGCCAAAATAGGGCAAGATCGCCTGCCACCGACAGCCGCGGGCGTGGATGAGGGCTTCCATCCCTTGCCAGGGATCCTCTCGTCTTAAAGGCTGCCAACGGCGGTGTAACACCTGAAAGCGAAAGGGATCCGGCCACCGCAAACAGCCCATCTCCTGCAGCAGACCCAAGGCCACCCGTGCCTCTCCGGGGGGCAGATCGGCGTAGGATCCCTGCTGGGGTAGGGTTTGGAGCAGGTGGCGTGCTCGGGCCTGAAGGCGCTCCTGCTGGGAATAGAAATAGGCTTGGCGCCGGCGATCGCTGGGATCCAGCATGCCCGTCGGCTCCGAGACCAGCATCAGGGCCCGACAAGGGCCACCATCCCGACCGCCTCGTCCCACCTCTTGCAAATAATCCATCAAGGTGGGCGGGGGATGAAAGTGCAGTACCCAACGCACGTCCGGCTTGTTGATGCCCATGCCAAAGGCGTTGGTGCAGACCAGAAAGCGCAGTTCCCCCTGCAGCCAGGCCCGTTCCAGCCGACGGCGGGATCCCGCTTCCAGTCCCCCATGGTAGGTGGCGGTTTTTAGGTTCTGTCGGCCCAGCCACTCGGCCAGCTCTTCCCCATCCCGCCGGGTGCGCACATACACCAGACCCGAGCCGGGATTTTCCCCCAGGAATCGCAGCAGACGGCGACGACGATGCGCCGGGCTCCAGGCTATCGCGACATTGAGGGAGATATTGGCCCGCAGGGGATCGGCGCGAATGCACTCCGGATCCCGCAGCTCTAGGATTTGGCTGAGGCGGCTGCAGGTTTGGGGGTCAGCCGTGGCGGTAAAAGCGGCAATGGGAAAGGAGGACTTCACCGGGGCCAGAGCCGGGCGCAGCAATCCCAGACGGCGGTAGTCGGGCCGGAAGGATCCCCCCCAATGCACCAACGTATGGGCCTCATCCACGATCAGGCCGTTGATGTGCACCTGAGGCTGTTGCAGCCGTTGCCAAACGGGGGGGCTGAATAGAGTCTCCGGCCCCAAATAGAGCAGGCGCAGTCGGTTTTCCTCAAGGGCCTTCAACACCCGCTTGCGCAGGGCCGGATCCAGTTCGCTGTGGAGACAGGCCGCCGGCAGCTTGCGTTTCCAAAGATCCTGAACTTGGTCTTCCATGAGGGCGATTAGGGGTGAAACCACCAGCATCACCCCCCTTTGCAGCAGAGCTGCTAGCTGAAAGCACAGGGATTTGCCAAACCCCGTCGGCAACACCACCAGCGCGTCGCGCTTGTCCAGCAGAGCCTGGATCACCTGATCCTGCGGTGGGCGCAGCGTCTCGTAACCCCAGTGTTGCTTGAGGGCCTGTTGGATTTGCTGCCAATCCTGCAAACGGCAACCCCTTCTTCAACACTCTCTTCCAGCACTCTACGGCAATTCCAAGGGAAAAAAGAGCAGGGCGGAGAAAGGAAAGAGCCTCTCTTCTCGCTCCTCACTGCTTAGGCCGTGTGGTGCCGATGCTCGCAGGCTTGTGCAATTCTAGAGCTGGAGCCTACCTGCTGCTCCACAGCGTTCTCGGCCACTTCCATGACTGCCATCGACTCCTCGCGCCTGCTCCACCCCAGAACTGCCCTTGTTCACCGTCGCACCGGGGAAACGGATGTTCAAATTCGTCTGAACCTGGATGGCAGCGGCCACTACGAGATCGACACCGGGATCCCCTTTTTGGATCACATGCTGGCCCAGCTCAGCACCCACGGGCTGATCGACCTGCAGATCAAGGCCATAGGGGATCTGCACATCGACGATCACCACACCAACGAAGATGTGGGCATCACGCTGGGACAGGCTCTGGCGCAGGCTTTGCAGGATCGGCGGGGCATTCATCGCTTCGGCCATTTTTGGGCGCCTTTGGATGAAGCTTTGGTGCAGGTGGTGCTGGATTTTTCGGGTCGCCCTCACCTCAGCTATGGCCTGGAGCTGCCCACAGAGCGCATTGGCCGCTACGAAACCCAGTTGGTGCGGGAGTTTTATCAGGCGGTGGTCAACCACGCCCAGCTTACCTTGCACATTCGCCAAGCTGCCGGTCTCAACGCCCACCACATTGTCGAGGCCAGTTTTAAGGCGTTTGCCCGTGCCCTGCGCATGGCCGTAGAACGGGATCCCCGCCGACAAGAAGGGATCCCTAGTTCGAAGGGAGTACTCTAGGCATGAACTGGCCACGGAGACTGTTGGCCTTGGCTCTGGGATTGGGGACAGTTTTCTTCGGTCTGGGCCAGATGGGGGGTGCAGAGCGCTTGGGGGTGTTTCTGCCGCCTTTGTTTGATTGAGTTCTCCTTGCCCGTGGAGGATCTGGCCCGGTTTGCCCACAATGGCACGGTGAGCCGGCAGTTGGATTTTTATCTGCGGCGGCTTACGCCAGAGCAGCAGGCAGCTTTGGCAGATTTGCTCACACGCGATTTTGATCCCAGCACCTCTGCGCACTACTTTGATTCGAGACGTAAACTACCCGACCCTGACTGCTTCGCAGTACAGGGCGGGCTTTCGGCAGCCCTGCAGTTGGCAAGCCAACCACGGACCTCTAGGCTGGTTTACGGCAGC
>NZ_JANSIH010000351.1:0-545 GCF_047462075.1 Synechococcus sp. R55.2 | reverse complement strand
TTTGTTGAGTATTTGCGCTCCCAAAGGTTGGTTCAACAGCTCTCTGCAACTCGGTTGCTCAAGATAGCCGAGCTTCGCCATCTCGGTCAGACCAACCCCCAGGCAAAAGGAGCAAACTTGGCTCAAGTTTACGGCAGGGTTGTGTGCGATCGGCCTTTGGTATCGGAACTTTCGCGACAGCCTTGCGTCTACTACAAGTCTGAGATCTCTTGGGAGTATGACGAGATCGAATGCTATCGAAGGTATTTGAATAGCCAAGGCGATGTAGCGTATAGCGAACGGATCAGCGAAGGCGAATATCAGAACGCTCTACGCTTGGGATCCCGAGCAAAATCCTATCCGGGGGAGATGGTCGGGAAAAAGCCCGGCTTGGGCTACTCTGACTCCGGTTCTTTTCAGAAAAGGGTTGATCCCGACTACTCTAATTCTTTTCCACAAAAGCCCAACCCTGGCTACCCCGGTTCCGGTTCTTTCCAGAAAAAGCCTGGTTACCCCGACTACCCCCAGCAGCTTGGCTCTCCAGGCTATCCTCAAAAATCGCCGTT
>NZ_JANSIH010000350.1:0-547 GCF_047462075.1 Synechococcus sp. R55.2 | reverse complement strand
CAGAGGCTACCCATCCGGCCACTTTTCCTTCAACGTCAAGGGGGGGCGGTGCGAGGCCTGCGGCGGGGACGGCACGGTGAAGATTGAGATGCTCTTCCTGCCCGACCTCTACGTGCCCTGCGAGGTGTGCAAGGGAAAGCGGTACAACAAGGAGACCCTGGAGGTGAAGCTCAGGGGGAAGAGCATCGCCGACGTCCTGGACATGACCGCGGAGGAGGCCCTGGACTTCTTCCAGAACGTCCCCACCATCGCCCGCAAGCTCCAGCTCATGGTGGACGTGGGCCTGGGGTACATGCGCCTGGGCCAGCCCTCCCCCACCCTCTCCGGGGGCGAGGCCCAAAGGATCAAGCTGGCCACGGAGCTGGGCCGCAAGTCCACGGGCCGCACCCTCTACATCCTGGACGAGCCCACCACCGGCCTCCACTTTGACGACGTGGCCAAGCTCCTCTCGGTCCGCCACCGCCTGGGGGACGGGGGCAACCCCGTGGTGGTCATTGAGCACAACCTGGACGTGGTGAAGCCCGCCGACTGGGTGATTGCCCTGGGG
>NZ_JANSIH010000349.1:0-20144 GCF_047462075.1 Synechococcus sp. R55.2 | reverse complement strand
TTGGCCAACCTCAAGCTCCAGGACTTCGAGCGATTCCTGCCCTACGAGCAGCGCCTAAGTCGGCAGGTTCAGCTACCACCTTTGCCCACCACCACCATTGGCTCCTTCCCCCAAACTCCAGAGGTGCGGCAGTGGCGAGCTAAGTACAAAAGAGGGGAGGTTTCGCAGGCGGAGTACGAAGCAGCCATTGACGCTGAGATTGCCAAGTGCATCCGCATTCAAGAAGAGATTGGCCTGGATGTGTTGGTGCATGGGGAATTTGAGCGCACCGACATGGTGGAGTACTTTGCCCAGAAGCTGGAAGGCTTTGCCTTCACTGAACACGGCTGGGTGCAGAGTTACGGCAGCCGCTGCGTGCGCCCTCCCATTCTCTACGGCGACGTGGTTCGCCCCCAACCCATGACAGTGCGGGAATTCCAAGTAGCCCAGTCCCACACCCAAAAGCCGGTGAAAGGCATGCTCACGGGGCCAGTGACTATGCTCAACTGGTCCTTTCCCCGTGTTGATATTCCCCGGCGGGAGCAGGCTTTGCAGATTGCCCTGGCCTTGAGAGCCGAAGTGGCAGATCTGGAAGCGGCTGGAGCGGTGATGGTGCAAGTGGATGAGCCGGCACTGCGGGAGGGGCTACCTCTGAAAAAAGAACGCTGGCCAGAATACCTCAGCTGGGCAGTGGATGCCTTTCGCCTAGCTACCGGCGGGGCCAAGCCGGAAACCCAGATTCACACCCACATGTGCTACTCAGAGTTTGGGGACATCATCGAGCACATTGAGCGGCTGGATGCCGACGTGCTTTCCATTGAAAACAGCCGCAGCAACAACAAAACCCTGCTGCAAATTGCCCAGGCTGGGTATCGTCACCAGGTGGGCAACGGCGTTTACGATGTCCACAGCCCTGCGGTGCCGAGCGTTGAGCAAATCCTGCAGCAGCTGCGCACAGGACTGGCCCACTTGCCTGTGGAGCAAACTTGGGTTAATCCCGATTGTGGCCTCAAGACCCGCCGCTGGGAGGAGGTGATCCCCGCACTGAAAAATATGGTGGCTGCCGCTCATCAGCTAGGGGAGGAGCTTCTGGAAACCCAACCTGAGGGTCTGCGCGAGTAAGGCCCACGACCCGCTGATGTAACTGGTCGGGCTGGCTTGACAAGTCGCCGCGGGCGGTGCCGCTGTTGTGCTGATGCGGCTGGCTTAGGGCCTACGGTCTGCTGATGCAACCGGCAAAGCTGCTCTCCGGGATCTCAAAAAGCTTGTGGAGAGCAAAATAGGGATCCCGGCAGCCCTCAGCGCAGATCATACAGGCGCCCTCCCTCCATGCGCACCACCCGGTGGCCGGCCCGCTCCACCAGATAGGGGTCATGGCTGGTCATGATGACGGTCACCCCAAAGGAATTGAGCCGCTCCAAAATCTGGAGAACCAAGAGGGAGTTTTCCGGATCTAGGTTTCCTGTTGGCTCGTCCGCCAGCAGCAGCACCGGCATGTTGACAATGGCCCGGGCCAGGCTAAGGCGCTGCTGTTCCCCCCCCGAAAGCTCATGGGGAAAGTGATCTCGCTTTTCGGTCAGCCCCACCATCTTTAGGGTCGGCCCGATGCGACGGCGGATTTCTGCGGGGGACAGCCCTTGGGCGCGCAGCACGAAGGCCACATTTTCTGCCAGGGTGCGGTTGGCCAGAAGGCGATAATCTTGGAAAACCACCCCCAAGCGCCGCCGCAACATGGCCAGCGGACGCGGTGGGATGCGGTAGGGTCGCCGCCGCCCTTCAGAAGAAAATAGACAGACTTGATCGACGATGACCGTGCCCTCGGTGGCCTGTTCCGCCCCGTAGAGCAGTCGCAAAAGAGTGGACTTGCCTGCTCCGGAGACCCCCGTTACGAACACGAACTCGCCGCGGCGCACCTCCAAGTTCACATCCTGAAAAATCAAGTTGCCGTTGGGAAAGACTTTGCTCACGCCCCGCAAGGACACCATGCTGGCCGGGGTTTCCAGGGATCCGGATTGAGTGCTGCCGTAAAAGCCCAGGGTGGCCTCTGGATTGGCCGGGGCAGGGAGATGAGGAGTCGGAGCCGTACCGGCCCAACGGTACAAGCGAGGAGGATAGCCGATGTGCTGACCGATCACCATAGTAAGCGCCTAGACAGAGGAGGGAGAGAGCGCCGGCAGACTAGGGGCGCAAACGAGAAGAGGGATCCCACAGCACCCGCCAGACAAACTTGGGCAAAGCCAACATGCGTCGCCAGCGCCAGGGTTCCTGATAGAGACGATACAACCATTCCAGGTGATGGTCACGCCACCAACGGGGCGCTCGCCGTTTTTGGCCGGCCCAAATGTCCAAGCTGCCCCCCACCCCCATCCAGATGGCTTGGGGCAAAAGGGGACGCCACTTTTGGATCCACAGCTCCTGCCGCGGGGATCCCAGCCCCACCCACACCAGTTGCGGTCGAAATTCCTGGAGAGCTTGCAGAAGCTCTTTTTCTTCCTCGCTAGAGAAGTAGCCGTGGTAGCCCCAGAGGGCCAAAGCAGGACACTGGGCTTGCCAATATCGAATTGCTGCCCGGTTGACTTCCGGCCTTCCCCCCACCAGGGCCAAGCGCCACCCCCGTTCTGCCGCCAACGGGATCAGGGTTTCTGCCAGCTCGATCCCCGGCACCCGCTGGACGCGGATCCCTTGCCGTCGCAAAGCCCACACCACCCCGATGCCATCGGGGATCACCAGCTCCGCCGCTTGCAGCACCTGGGCAAAGGCCAGATCCCGCTGCGCCTGCATGATCATTTCCGGGTTGCAGGTAACCACCTGAGCGCCCTGACCCTCCCGAATACGCGCCTCAATCCAGGTGGCGTAGCTCTGTAGGCTGGCCTCCGGCAGAGCAAGGTGCAGGTTCACGCCCAGAATCGCATGGATGGATAACGACACTACCGACCGAATGCTGGCCCCCACTGGAGCCGTTGGACACGCTTTTAAGATAGCCCGGACCTTCTCCCAGAGGGAGAGGCGAGTTCGAAGAGGCATTTCATGGCTATTTGACCACGAAAATCTCTTCCCTCAGGCATCCGCGGCGGCATCCACGGCGTATCTCCATCAGACCAGGCCAGAGGGAATTGCCCGACCCAGAGCAAGCCCCTGAAGGTTGGTTGCCATCTTTCGAGACAGGAGACTTGAGATGAAGACTGCAAAGACTCCCTTCGCTCTGCCTCAATTGGCCGCCGAATGGGATCCCAGCCCTGCAACCTCCCGCCGCAGCTTGTTGTTGGCTGGTTTGCTGGCGGGCGTAGGTGGAGCAATTGGATTGCGCACCCTGCCCGGTGCCGCCCAGTCCAACACTGCCGACATCGCCATCCTCAACGCGGCCATCGACTTGGAACAGCAGGCAATCTGGGCCTACAAAACCGCTGCCGGCAAGTTGAGCAATACTGAGGTGGGCAAGATCGTGTTGGAAGTGGCCACCAAGAACCTGAAGGATCACGAACAGCACCGGGATCTGCTGGCGGGCGCCGTGCGGCAACTGGGGGGGATCCCCTCTCGGGCCCGGGATAGCTACGACCTTTCCACCTACATCGACAACAAAGAAGGCAATCTCGACTCCGATGCCAACATTGCCAAGCTGGCCCTGGCTCTGGAGTTTGATGCAGCCTTGGCTTACAACGACGCGTTTACCCAGCTTTCCAACAAAGACCTGGTGGCTGCCGCCAGCACCATTGGCCCCAACGAAGTTGCCCATGCCACTGCAATCCGGGCCGTGTTCCACAGCCTTGACCCCAGCATTCTGGTGGTGCCTGCCCCCTTTGTCAGCGCCGAGACTCGGGAGCGCTGGATCCTGAAGGTGTAGAGCTGTTGGTAACCCCTGCCGGCGATGAGGCGATGATCTGCAAAGCCTTCCAACGTCCTCTGTAGGACTTGGGGCTTGGAGATCCAAGTGCTCTGCACTGCTGTCGCAATCGCCTTCTTCTGAACGCCTCAGCTTTTTTTCGCTTCCTAACCTGTGTGGAGAAAGCCCTATGCCAATGACGCGGCGGTTGCTGTTGCTCAGTGGACTGGGATCCCTGCTCAATGTGGGGGCTATCTTGGCTGTGGATCGGTGGCGACAAGCCAGCTCTGTTGCGGGGCGAGATCCTGTCGAAGCAACGGCGGCAGCAGAGGTAATCATTCGGGGGTTTCAATACCTGCCCTCGGAGGTTACCCTCAAGCGGGGGGGCAAGGTGACCTTCACCAACCTGGATTCCACCCCCCACACGGCTACTCCTGTGGAGGGAGCGCAGTTTCAAGGGACGGGACGGCTAAGTCGCAACGAGAGCAAAGCGGTGGTGTTCGAAGTAGCTGGGATCCAGGAATATTTCTGCGATATCCACCCCAGCATGGTGGGCCGCATTGTCGTCGTCGATTAGGTGAAGGCCATGCAAATGGAACCCCTGGGATCCCCTCTTCCCTTCTGGAACATTTGTCGGCGGGTGTACCTGGTTTGGGCCGTCCTTTTGGGGATTGGGTTTGCTGCCACCCAGTTTCACCAAGAGGCCAACATCAACTGGCTGTGGCTGGTGATTTCCCTGATTGGGTTGGGCTACATGGTGCGGCAGACCAGGCTGCCGGAGTTTCGAACAGCCGGACTGGCCCACCTCTACTTTGTGGGTTTGGTGTGGACGTTGGTGATCGCCCAGGGCATGATCCTCTCGGTGCTGCCCTTTGTCGGGCGTACCCCTTTGGCAGCTTTGAGCCCATACCTGGGGGTGTTTTGGCTGTGGCAAATGGGGCTGGGTCACTGGCTCAACGGCTTGGTGGATCCGCCGCGCCTCCCCTACTGGATGACCGGTGGGATCCAGATCCTGGCCGGAGTTGCCTGCCTGCTGTGGGGGCTGGAGTGGCAGTTTGCGGTGGCAGGGGGAATCGGGGCCTTGGCCATGCTTCTTTTGATCCGGTTGCACTGACCCGTTCACTGATCTGACTTTGGGGTCTTATCCAGGCGCACTCGCCAAACTCCACCTCCCACGGCCACTTCATCCCCAGGGCGCAGCTTGCGTCCCCGCCGGGTTTCCACCTCACCATTCACCCGCACTTGCCCCGCTTGGATGAGCTGCTTGGCCTGCCCGCCGGTGGGAACAACCCCCGCCAGCTTGAGGAATTGATCCAGCTTGATTACAGGATCCGTCGCCGGCTGGGGATCCCTTTGAGCAGTCTCCGCCATCACTTCACCCAAATGGTTTTGACATTCACAAATTCCAGGATCCCTTCCCGGCTCAGTTCCCGTCCATACCCTGAGCGTTTGATGCCGCCGAAGGGAAGGCGCGGGTCGGACTTGACCATGCCATTGATGAACACGGATCCCGCCTCCAGCTCCTCCAGCAGGCGCTCTTGTTCCTCTGGATCGGTTGTCCAGGCGCTGGCACCCAGGCCAAAGGGCGTGTTGTTGGCCAGCTCAATGGCTGCCGACACATCCGGGACGGTGAACAGCAGCGCCACCGGCCCGAACACCTCCTGGTGGGCCACCGGATGATCCGGGGGGATGTCGCTCAGGATTGTGGGCGGGTAAAAATTCCCTCCCAAGGGGGATCCGCCGATATGGACTTTGGCTCCTGCTTGCACCAAAGCCTGCACCTGTCCGTCCACCTCTTGCAGGATGCTGGGGGTAGCCAGAGGCCCCACATCGGTTTGCGGATCCAAGGGATCCCCTACCTTGAGCCGGCGAAATCGCTCCGTCATGGCAGCCGTGAAAGGTTCAGCGATAGCCCTGTGCAAGATAAATCGTTTGGCGGCAATGCAGGATTGGCCGTTGTTGATCAGACGGGCCGTGACCGCTGTGGCGACTGCTGCCTCCAGATCGGCGCTGGGCAGCACGATGAAGGGATCGCTCCCTCCCAGTTCCAACACCGTTTTTTTCAGATGTTGACCGGCCAAACGGGCCAGGCTGGAGCCGGCGGCTTCGCTGCCGGTGAGGGCGGCCCCCCGCACCCGTTCATCCGCCACCACCTCTGCCACCTGGGCTGCTGTGATCAGCAGGGTTTGAAAGACCCCTGGCGGAAATCCCCCCTCCCGAAAGATCTGCTCTAGGGTCAAAGCCGATTGGGGCACGTTGGAAGCATGTTTCAGCAAGAGGGTATTGCCCGCCATCAGGGCTGGGGCGGCACAGCGAAACACCTGCCAAAAGGGAAAGTTCCAGGGCATCACTGCCAAAATCACCCCCAGCGGCTGGTAGCGGATCCCGCTGCGGCTGGCATCGCTGGCGATGGAGCGCTCGGCCAAGAATCCCTCTGCCTCCTCGGCATAGTAGCGACAAACCCAAGCGGATTTTTCCACTTCCGCAACGGCAGAGGCCAAGGTTTTGCCCATCTCCAGGCTGATTAGGCGGCCAAACTCCGCTTTGCGCTCCTCCAGGATCCCTGCCACCCGCTTCAGCCAGGCGGATCGCTGAGCAAACGGGATCCGACGATAGCTCTGAAACCGCTCGTGGGCTTGGGCGATACAGCTTTGGATCTGCCCAGCGTCGAAAACGGGGTAGCGAGCCAATTCCTCTCCGGTGGCGGGGTTGATGCTGACCAGGTGCCCCATCTTTTTCCCTCAACGCCTGTTTCTCCACTCTGGCATTTGCGCTCTGCCTGGAATAGTGCTCCGCACTGCTACTGCGTTCGCGTAAGCGTTGCGTAGCAATATGGAAAGATTTGCGGAGTGGGGGACTCAGGGTTGCGGGCTGCCGGTGGTGTCTGTTCGGGATGGCGGGGCGGATCCAGGAGCAGACCAGAACTCGTAGGCTGCTTGCGACAGGCTGGCGATCAGCCCTTCGGCTCTGGGATCGTTGGGGGTTTCTCGCTTCACCCACACCGCCGCCACATAGCGCCGCCCGTTGGGTAAATCCAGGATCCCGGCATCCCCCACCACGGAGCTCAAGGTTCCCGTTTTGTGGGCAATGCGCACCTCTTGACCCAAGTTGGGCCGGAAATAGGAGGGCCGTTGGGTGCGCCAGAGAATGTCCAGAAAACGGTCGCGGCTGCGGCGGCTGAGCATGCGCCCATGTTCCACCTGGCTGAGCAGCCAAACCATGTCGCGCGGGCTGCTGGTGTTGGTGCCTTCCAGATCCGGTAGCCACCATGAAATTTGCGTGTGTTGTAGCCCCCACTGCCGAAATTTTTGGTTGAGAGCCTCCTGCCCACCCAGGCGATCGATGATCAGATTGGTGGCGAAGTTGTCGCTGAGGGTGCTCATCAGGGTGGCCGCTTCCAAAGCAGAAACCTGGGATCCCAGCGGGCGGGTTTGCAGCACGCCTGCCCCCCCTCCCTTGAGATCTTCCCGCAGGGTGAGCCTCTCATCCAGCCGCACCTGCCCGGTTTCCACAGCCTGGAAAAAAGCCAAGAGAATGGGGATCTTGATCACGCTGGCGGCAGGAAAAGCCTGATCCGGCCTAACCCCGGCAAAGGCGCCGGTTTCCACCTCCCAAAACAGGGCTCCTGCCGTCAAACCCGGTTGGTCGGCCAAAGCGGCCAAGCGCTCCTGCAAAGCCGGGATCGCTTCTCCCGGCAGAATGTCACTTGGCAATGCCGGCGGGGGAGGATCCCCAAGCTGCGTCGTGGACTGTTCTGTCCGGCCAGCGGTGGTCGATTGCAGCAGTTGCGAGAGGCCCGCCATCGTCAGGCCCAGGATGAGACTTAAGCTCAGTCCCCTGAGCAACACTTGCCCGAGAGATGGAGAACGTCTCAAGCGGCGAGGCCGGGCAGCCCGTTGGCGCAGACGAGCAATGGCTTTTTGGCGGGCAAGACGCAGCGGTTGAGGAGGGGAAACCGACAGGGATCCCCTGGGGGCAGGAAGCAGGCGACCAGATCCCGTTCGCAGCTTTGACTCCGCCGGAGGTGGGACGGTATCCTTGGCAGGTTGTGAGGGGCGGCGGGGATCCCGCGACTTCTCTGGCAAAGGCCTACGGCCCGCTAGCGCGGATGGATCGGTGCCTTTCCTCTCCCTTGCTTTGGTCATGAGAACGGTTGCCTTTTCCCGACAGCGGTGCGGAGTACTAACGCCATGCTCCTAACAGACAATGCTGACCGTTTCACCGACTCAACTTCGGTGAGCTTGGCTTAATTAAACCCACAAATTGACCAACCTGACCTACGATTGCAAAACGCCCATCAAACTGTCATCACTACACTATGCCTCCACGTCCGCGTTAGCAGTGTGGGGCAGTGACGAGATGTACCATCCCCCGGCCCGGCGGCTCAGAACCCCATCCTTGACCACAGGGATCGGTGGCAACTCCGCACGGTGAACTGAACAAGGCCAGAACAAGCAGCGTGCTGGAGGAAGAGCCAGGTATGCAATGATTCAAGCGGATCTGCATCTAGTGTGGATCAGTTCCGAATGACTCCGTATATAGTATTGGGTGATGCGGGATCCCCACCCAAAATAGGGGCTTTGCCCCTCGACAGAGGTCGAGCAGATGTTCTAACCTTGGCTTCTAGGGTGGCCCAAGAGCGCTCTTCAAGATAGGTGTGCCGGGGTGTTGTCAGCGATGGCCAACCGGGATCCTAAGGCTGAGAGTGTGCCGCATCGCTAGCCTAAGCCCTGTTGAGCGGGTTTAATCTAGGCAGCTTTTGATTTGCCCCAGGCTGTTGGTTAGTACTTAGGAAGCTGACCCCATAGCAACCAGAACAAGGCGCGATGCCGGGAGTTGAGATGAGAATGACGCGTTGTAATGTAGTATCGCCTGTGCGCTCCCTCTGCCGCTGTGCAGCTCAGGTGGGCGGCGTAGCCGGGATCCTGATCGGAACAGCTTGGGGGGGTTTGGCTGTGACTCCTGTTTGGGCTCAGGAGAATGCCCTACTGGCTCAGGCAGCCGCAGGCCCCATGAGCCGGCAAGAGGTGGCGGAGCGGCTAAATCTGGTGCCTGTTTTTGCCATTGTGTCTCAGAACGGCACCCCCGTTGTCGCCAATGTGGAGCGAGATGGCCGCACCATCCAAGTGGTTTCCTTCTGGCTGGATCAGGCCCAGGCCCAACAAATGTTGGAGCAGGTGAAAGCCAGCAACCCCGAGATAGCCAGTCAAGCCCGGGTGGTGCCTCTCTCGCTGGGGTATGCCTACGAAAAATCGGAAGAGGAGCGCGCCAAGAATAGTGACCTGTATTTTGAGGTGGTGCCTCGGGCTTCTGATGTGGAAGCAGCCAAGCAGGTGCTGAAGGAAACCGGTCAAGATGTGCCTGCAGAAGCGATTGGTGTGCCTCTGTTCTATGGCCGCTCCGGAGAGGGGCTGCTGACCATCGAGCAGGATGGCCATGAGGTGGTGCCCTTCTTCTTCGACCGCAACGATTTGCGGAGGGCTTTGGATCGGGCGGCGGCGCAGAACCCGGATGTGGTTGGGAAAACCCAGATTGAAGTGACCTCGCTGGCCATTGTGGTAGAGCGTATGCTGGCCCCCGACGCGCAGGCCGATGTGCAGAAAATTGCCTTTATCCCCTCTCGCTCGGCGCTGGAGTATATCCAATCCCTGGCCCGGCCTGCCAATCCTTCTGCAAGTCCCCAGCCTCAGCGTTAACCTAAGCCCCTGATGGGATCCCCGTCTGCTCTGGTGAAGCGGTTAACAGAGTGGCGTGCCCAAGCCCTGAGGGCGGCAAAAGCGGCTGGGATCCCTGCCGAGGAAGTGGAGATTTTGCTCAGGGAACGGCTGGGGTGGGGGCCATTGGAGCGGTTGATGGGTCGCGCTCCGGCTGGGGAGGGGGATCCCCTGGAGGAGGTGCAGGCCCTTTGGCGGCAAAGGGTGGAAGAGCGCATCCCCCTACAGTACCTGTTGGGCAAAGTTGAGTGGGCGGGCTTGAGCTTGCGGGTGACGCCGGCGGTGCTGATCCCACGCCCGGAGACCGAGCTGCTGGTGGAGCAGGCTTCCCTTTGGCTACAGGCCAATCCTCTGCCGCCGGGATCCTGTTTTGCCGACCTGGGTACAGGCAGCGGGGCGATTGCCATTGCGTTGGCCCATCAGCACCCCCAGTTGCGGCTTCTGGCCGTGGATTCTAGCCCAGAGGCCCTGGCTATTGCAGCAGACAATGTGGCAGCCCACCATCTGCAGGAGCGGGTGAAGTTGCTGCTGGGATCCTGGTTTGTGCCCTTGGATCCCTGGCGGGGGCAGCTGCGCGGCCTGGTTTCCAACCCTCCCTACATTCCCTCTGCTGAGCTGGCCTCGCTCATGCCAGAGGTGCGACTGCACGAGCCGCGACAAGCTCTGGATGGGGGAGAAGACGGCCTAGCCCACTTGCGACTGTTGATTCAAGCAGCACCGGATTACCTGGCCCCGAACTCCTTTTGGGCGGTGGAAGTGATGCGAGGCCAAGCCCCTTGGGTGGCGGAGCAGTTGCGAGATAGGGGCTGTTATCGGCAGATCCAAGTTCACCGAGATCTGGCCGGGATTGAACGGGTGGTCAGCGCCCACTTCGTCGGATAGAAAAGGGTAGGATCCCATAAGACAGGGTATTGCCGCAGCCCGATTGCCTCAGCGGGACGTAGTCCTCGCTGTCCAAAACTCAAAGATCCAAACCCAAGGATCTGAACCTCGACGGGATCCCCCGTCTTTCCTTCGGAGCACCTCTTGAGGAAACCCTTGCCTGCAGCCAAACCCGATCCACTCCCCCAGCAGGCCGCCCCTGCCGACGGGCAAGGGGCCGTGGATTGGCAGTTTGCTTTTGAACGCTCTGAGGTGATGCGAGCCTTTCAACAAGAGTTGCTCGTCAGCATCGGCCATGAGCTGCGCAACCCCCTCAGCAGCCAGATGGGATCCCTGCAGTTGGTGTTGTCGGATCTATGTGACTCTCCCGAAGAGGAGCGGGAATACCTGCAAAGTGCCAAAGAAGCGGTAGAGCGCCTGATCAAGCTGCTTGAGGAATACACCCGCCTGGCTCGCCATGACCTGCCCATCCAACCTCTGCGACCGGAACCGACCCGACTACGCCCCCTCCTGCAGGATGTGTACAGCCTAACTCGCCTACAGGCCCAGGATCAGGGCATTCGCTACGAATGGCCGGCCCTACAACCCACCTCGGCCTTTGAGGTGCCCCTTCTCCCCGACAGCCTCACCGTTTGGGCGGATCCCCACGGCTTGGTACAGGCGCTTCTGGGAGTGTGTCGCTGGGGCATCCGCACCCTACGCTACGGTTCGATGGCTTTGCACCCCTATCCCACCGCAGAAGAAGAGGGGCGACTGTGCCTGGGGTGGAACCTTGAGGGGCGATGCCATGTGCCCATTCAAACAGAGGGCTGTGCCGTCTGGCGGGTAAGCGAGCGGCTCCTGAGAGAAATGGGAGGCCAGCTGGAACTCTGCGAAAGCGGCCCCTACCGAGTTGGCATCAAGGTGACCCTGCGCCTCGCCCATTGAACCCCAGGCCAGAGGGACTTGGGCCTATCGGCTTCTCAAAGCTGGCCAGTTGGCATCTGCCCTCTTGATCAAGCCGGGGATGTCGCGCTCCCAGTTACGCTGTACCCGCCGGTTGGCGTTCAGGTACAGCTTGTCATCGACGATTTTCCAGGCAAAGGGATCCACCGGGTAAAGGTAGTTGTGGGCCACGGCCCAGGCACAAAACCCGCCGTACTGGGGGGCAAAGCGCTCTGGGTCGTTGCGAAACCGCTCCCGATTCTCGGCGCTGGCAAACCTCCAGGTCACCCCTCCCCACTCCCATTCATACTCTGGGGATCCCTTGACCGGCTTGCCGTCGATGAAATAGGCCACCGGGTCATAGCCCCGCAGGGCCAGGCCATCCGTTGCAAAAAAGGGGCCCGGGGATCCCTCCTCGACAGCCCCAACGACCTGTCCTTGGGCTGGGAGAGACAGGAGCCAAGCTGGGTGAGAAGCAACAGCCCCAACCATCAGCAGCAGCGGGATCAAAGCCCAACGATTTTTGACCATCACAACCTCCCAAGTCCTCAATCGAAAGTCGAAATGAGCAAGAAAGCCTTACTCTTCCCCTTCAGGTTCCAAAAGACATCTGACAAAAGACATCTGAGGAGATGCTGGCTTCCGGGGACTGGGAACAGTTTGGCCACAGCGAGGAGATTTGCCTGTGATTTGGATCTCGGAGATCTAAAAAAGCTCAACCTTCTCGGCGCAGGGCCAATTCGGCCCGATCCAGTTGCATTAGCACCCGCTCCACCTTTTCGGGGTTGAGAGGTCGACTGGAAGTGCGGTACTGGGAGGCCAGCGTATTAAACACCGTGCGCAAAGTGGTAAAAGACTGCAGCTTGTCGTAGCGATGGCCGTGGTAGCGCCCAGAAAACTCCTGGATGGCCTGCATGGCTTCCGCTCGCGCCTCCTCTGGGTTCATCAGGGGATCCCCTTCGGAAAGGACGGTGCGCAGGGTTTGGATCAAGGTCATGCTGTCTTCGTAATACTTGCCGGTGAGACGGGCAGCCTGAGCAACTGAGCTCGCTGAGCCCAGCAAAAGGGCTACAGACAGGAGCAGGCTGACAAGACGCAGAAAAAAAGTTTTGAGCATGGGGAACCTAATGTAACTTACTTTTAAGCATAAGCCACAGCAACACCAGAGGAGTCATCCAAAAGATGCTGTTCACCCCCTTCAGCGACTTTCTGCAGAGGCTAGGCCAGTACGGATCCCATTGGACAATGTTAGCCCTGATCTTGGGGTTTGCCTGTGCTCACAGCGGATTAGCCTACTTGCGGCCCTGGGGGGAAAGCTGGCTGGGATCCCGTCTGTACCGCATCTTCTTTGCTCTGTTGAGCCTCAGTTTGGCACCACTGTTGCTGATCTATTTTTTTAACCATCGCTACGACGGGGTGATTCTCTGGGATCTCCAAGCCGTCCCAGGCATCCGCACCACCGTTACTCTTTTGTCTGCCCTCTCTTTTTTCTTCTTGTATCCGGCCACCTTCAACTTGCTGGAGATCGCCGCCATTCGCAAGCCGGAGATCCACCTGTTTGAAACCGGGATCATCCGCATCACCCGTCATCCCCAAATGGTGGGCCAGGTGATCTGGTGTGTGGCCCATTCCCTGTGGATTGGCTCCAGCTTTATGGCGGTGACCTCGCTTGGGCTCATTGCCTACCACCTGTTTGCGGTTTGGCACGGGGATCACCGCCTGGAGCGGAAATACGGGCAGGCCTTCCGCGATCTCAAGGCGCGCACCTCCGTGATCCCCGGCTTGGCCATTCTGCAGAAGCGACAGCAACTGCGCCCCCAAGAGTTTTTTCGCTGGGCCTATCTGGGGGTATTCAGCTTTGTATTGATTCTTTACGCCTTCCATCCACAAATGGTTTCTGCAGCCAGCCGAGTTGCCTGGTAGCATGATCCCAAAGAACTTCTTTAGTTTGGGAGTGATGGCCTTGCAAGTTGCTTTAGATGCTTTTAATCAAGAACTTTTGACAAGTGATGGGTTGGTTTTGGTGGATTTCGGCGCCCCTTGGTGTGGCCTGTGTCGCTTCATTCAGCCGATTACCGACCGTCTCGTAGCCGAGTGGGGAGGGGCGGTCAAAGTACTGCGGGTGAATGTAGACGACAATTTTTGGCTGCCGCGCCGCTATCGGGTGCGCTCTTTGCCAACCCTAATTTTGTTTGAGAAGGGTCAAGAAGTGCAAAGGCTGGAGCACTTCGCCAATCGCGATGAGGTGATCCGCCGCTGCGAGCAGTTGTTTCTTGACCACCTGCGCTACCTGGGTTCGGGAGCCTGCTCATCCTCGTTTGAGCCCCAAGCCCCGCCGCCCGGCGTGTAGAGGGTGATCACGTCGCCGGCTTTTAGGGAGCGGCTGATTTTGCCAGGCAAGGGATCCCCGTTGAGGAGGTTGATCCCCACTTGGCCTGGCCCGCCTCCCTGTTCTCCTTGGGGGGCATAATGGCGCCGGTCTGTGAGCAGGGAGAGGGTGCAATCTTGTAAAGTCTGGATGGATCGGATCAGTCCCCACCCGCCCCGCTGTTGACCATGGCCGCCGGAATCCTGGCGGAGCTCGTAGCGCAGCACCCGCAGGGGATACTCCAACTCCAGGGCTTCGATGGGGGTGTTGAGGGTATTGCTCATGCCCACGTGGACGCCATCCAGGCCCG
Source organism: Synechococcus sp. R55.2 (assembly GCF_047462075.1). NCBI lineage: Bacteria > Bacillati > Cyanobacteriota > Cyanophyceae > Synechococcales > Synechococcaceae > Synechococcus > Synechococcus sp. R55.2. Next base: position 6,147 of record NZ_JANSIH010000349.1, on the reverse strand, counting down.
GCCGCTGTCGGCTGGCCCCCTGACCACCCCCCAAGGTTTCGTAGTAGGTGAAGCGGCGGTTGCCCAGCACACAGTTGTTCATGGTGCCCTGCCCCTGAGCGATGCTCCGCAATCCGGCCACGGGAGCCAGAGCTTTGAACACCACATCGGCAATTCGCTGCGAGGTTTCCACATTGCCCGCCACCACTGCTGCCGGAAACTCGGCATTCACCAAGCAGCCAGGCGGCGCCACGATCTCGATGGGATCCTCCAGGCCGACATTGCTGGGGGCCGTGGGATCCAACAGACAACGCAGGGCAAACAACACCGCCGAGCGGGTGACGGCCAGGGGCGCGTTCAGGTTTCCCGCCATGGCCGGAGCAGTGCCGGTGAAGTCCACCCGCAGCTTCTCGCCCCTGACCTCCACCTGCACCCGGATCTCGATGGGTTCGGGCGGATCCCCGTAGCCCTCCAACCAGTCCTCAGCGGTGTAGATCCCATCTGGCAGAGCCTGAATCTGCGCCCGCATCCGTCGGCGGCTGTATTCGATCACCCCCGCAATCAACTGCCAAGCCTCTTCTTCTCCAAAGCGGGCCAGCAGCTCCCGAAACCGGCTCACCCCAACCCCGTTGGCCCCCACTTGGGCCTGCAAATCCCCCCGCCGCTGCTCGGCATTGCGCACATTGGCCAGAATTAGGCGCAGCAGATCTTCTTGCCAGTGCAACGCTCCTTCCAGAGAGAGCCTAGCCAGCCGTACCGGCGGGATCACCAGCCCCTCCTGCCAGATTTCGCTGGAGTCGGCGGGCATGGAGCCGGGGCGCATCCCTCCAATGTCGGCATGATGGGCACGGTTCACGGCATAGGCGCAAATCCGGTCGGGATCCCGCCAGCCGGGAATGGCTGCGACCACCGTGACGTCCGGCAGATGGGATCCCCCCTGGTAGGGATCGTTGAGGAGAAACACATCTCCGGGTCGCGGGTTGGCTGCCACCACCGCTCGCACCGCCTCCGAGAGGGCTCCCAGATGTACCGGGATGTGGGCCGCCTGGGCAATACAGGCCCCTTGCGCGTCAAACAGAGCTGTGGAGCAATCCCGCCGTTCCTTGATGTTGGCCGAGTATGAACCGCGGATGAGGCGGGCTCCCATCTCTTCGGCAATCCCCGCCAGAGCGTTGGCCATGACCTGCAACCGGATGGGATTGGAGACAGGATAGTTGCTATCCATATCCCTCAAAGCCTACGCCCCAGCCAAACGGCCACCCTACGGATCCCTTGCCAGAACTGCAAACGACGTTGCCAGCGGGCAAGGGTATGGCGATTCTCGCGCAGACGATCCCGCAGACGCAGCAACTCAGCGGGAGTGGGAGCCAAAGCCTGCTGAGCTGCTTCTCGCCAATCGGCCATGGCCCGCTCCGTAACCCCAAGAGCCGAGCGCAGGCTCAAAATGATGGGAATAAGGGCGATCAGAGCCAGAAACAGCAGCCCGTTAAGAGCACAAACTGCCCAGACGGCCCATCCTGAAACTCCCATCGGCATTTACGGAGATCTCCGGGTAGGGATCCCGACAAGGCTCACTGCTGCTGCAGCATCAAGGGGCGCAACACCCGGCCATCCCCCACCACAACCACCGTTGACAGCACCTGCCCGCCGCGACGGAAGGTAATCGGCACCGATTGGCCCACCGGGGTGTTTTGAATGATTTGTTGCACATGCTGCACGGAGGTGACCCGCTGCCCATCCACGCCAATCAGGATATCGCCTTGGGCCAAACCAGCTCGTTGAGCAGGGCCGTCTTGGAGCAGGCCGACCACCTGCACCCCTTGAACTTGCGGTGCGGGGCCGAACAGACGACGGCTGAGGGCGCTCTGAGCCTGCTCGCCGTTCACCGTTTCAATGGCAACTCCAATGAAGCCGTTGCCGACAGCAGAGGAGGCAGGCGACCACTGGACCCCGAAGCTGTTGGCGTCGCTGCTGACCTGAACCGTGGAACCGTGGTGGTTGTAAGCTTCACCCCCAACCGAGTCGCAGGGGTAGGCCACAACTGCATCTGCCAGCAAGAAGGAGATGGGCAGGGCTAGGGCAAGCTTGAACAGATGGGTTGGTTTCTGCATGGTTCGACCCTGGAAACGGTGAAGTAGAAATGAGCTTGAATCCGCGAAGCACTTGGGTGGATGCACCAGCCAGGTGTGGGCAGCTTGCACCGCCCCTCCCTCAGTGATAAACCCAAAATCGCCAACTGTCGATAGGCTTGGCCGTGCTTCTGGGCTGGATCCCAAGGTTTTGCCGGCCTTCCTGTAGCAATTCTTCAAGGTCTTGGGATCCCTGGCAGCACTGGGTTGGCTCGGCGGGGCTCACAAACCGGCAAAGCGATCGGTGGCTTCCAGGAGGGCGGTGCGGATTCCGGGCTCGGTGATGGAATGGCCAGCATCGGGGATCATCCGAAACTCTGCTTCTGGCCAAGCCTGATGCAGCTCCCAAGCAGAGATGGGCGGGCACACCACGTCGTAGCGCCCCTGGACGATCACCGCCGGCAGATGCCGCAGCCGTCCCACCCCCCTGAGGAGCTGATCCTCCGGATCCAAAAAACCGCCGTGGACAAAGTAATGGCACTCAATGCGGGCAAAGGCCTCGGCAAACTCTCCCCGACCAAAGCGCTCGATGAGCTCTGGGCTGGGGATCAACTTGCTGGTGCTGGCCTCCCAAACAGACCAGGCGCGAGCTGCCCTCAGCCGTACCTGGGGATCTGGGTCGTTGAGGCGGCGGTGGTAGGCTGCCAGCAGGTCATCCCGCTCTTCGGGGGGGATCGGCTCCAGGTAATGTTCCCAAGCGTCGGGGAAAAAGTAGCCGGCCCCCGACTGGTAAAACCAGCGGAGCTCAAAAGGGCGCAAGAGAAAAATGCCCCGCAAGACAAACCCTAGGCAGGATTGGGGGTGGGTTTGCCCATAGGCCAGGGCAAGGGCACTGCCCCAGCTGCCCCCGAACACAAACCAGCGATCAATGCCCAGATGCTGGCGCAACTTCTCGATATCCGCCACCAGATCCCAGGTGGTGTTCTCCCGCAGCTCGGCATAGGGGCGACTTTTCCCGCAGCCCCGCTGATCGAACAGCACCACCCGCCAGCGGCTGGGATCGAAATACTGCCGGTAGATGGGATCGATCCCGCCTCCAGGCCCCCCGTGCAAAAACACCACCGGCTTGCCTGCCGGGTTGCCGCACTGCTCGTAGTACAGGGTGTGGAGGGAGGAAACCGCCAGAAAACCTTGATCGTAGGGCTCGATGGGGGGATAGAGATCGCGCGACATAACTTGAAGCTCTGCTGGTCATCACTCTCAGGGTCTGCGCAGGGCAATGGTGGCCTTGGGCGGGATCCCTTCCTGAAAGGTCTCGCCATCCGCGGCCAGGATGACAAATTGCAGCTCCTGACCCGGCTGGGCGCCCAAATTGCTCCAGGGGATGGCCACCTCCAAACAGGCATCCACCACCGCCTTCACTTGATGGCCGATGGCGTGCCAGGTGTGGTACTCCCCTGCCTGCAAGAGCTGGGCTTGCACCTCCGCCGGATGCTGGCCGGTGCCGGGAGGCGGCAGTGACAACCGCAACAGGTGGCGGTAGTGGTAGTTGAGAGGGGCTTCTGCCGGCAATCCCTGCAGGGGAATGGGGCTGTTGACGGTGACGCGGTTGGGATAGAACCACAGCACCAGCAATTGCCTGGGCCGCTGCACCACCGAGTTAAAATCCAGCCGCAGATAGAGGTTGAAGTGATCAAACCCGTACCAGAGGCGGCGAACGGCGCTGTTGCGGTGCATGGTGCCTCGGGCCGCTCCAATCTCCACCCGCCCCGCTTGGCTCCACTCCCGTTCTGCCGGACGACCGTTGATGGCCGGGTGGATAAACCCCTGCGGCAGACGATCCCCTAGGCCGTCATGATCCTCCAGGGGAAATTGCAGCACGGTCGGCACCGCCTCTCCCAAAGCAGTGTAGAGCGCCTGCAGGTGCTCCCGAAACAACTGGTCGAAAACGGCATCATGGGCGGAGGAGTGGCCTGCCCCAAACCACCAGAACCAATCGGATCCCTCGGCGGCCCAGAGGGCTTCCCAGGCTTGGGGATTGGCGCGGGGATGATCCTGAATCACCTGGCGGGCCTGAGCCAAGAGCTCCCAAGCGCGGTTTTTCACCGGATCCCCAATCCAGGTGGTGAAATCTGCCTCGATCCAGGAGCCGCTGTGAAGTTGCTCTGCCGGCAAAAACTCGGTGGGCGGAAACTGATCCAGAAACTCCGAAACGGTCACCAGCCGCAGGGAGGAGTGCTGGCTGAGGCGGGTATAGAGGTTTTCCAAGAAGGGCCGGCCATCTTGGGGGTAGTACTCCCAGCAGTTTTCCCCATCCAGAGCGATGGTCACCAGCCAGGGCTGCTCCTGGGGCAGGCGGTTGCGGATGCTCTCCAGATGGCCGATGAGATCTTTGGCGGCAGCATCGGCGGGCATGGCGCTGTAGCTGAAGCCGATCAAATCCGAAAGGCGGTGATCCCGAAAGACGATGGCCAGATCCCCCCGCTCGGTTTCCAGGCGGTAGGGGCGGTAGAGCTTCTCCGGCTCCAGAATGTGGCCCTGCCCATCGCGATGAAAAGGCTGGCCCAGGCTCCACCCCAAAACCCCTTCGTCGGAGATGATCCACTCAAAGCCCTGTTTTTGCACAATCGGCACGATGGCAGGGCTTACGGATTGCTCGGAAGGCCACAGGCCCCGCGGCTCGCGGCCAAAGCGCTCCCGATAGATCTGCTTAGCCCGCTCCAGTTGGCTGTGGACATCCTGCTCCCAGTGAAAGGGGTAGCGAGGTAAGGGCAACCCTGGCCGAGCCACCCGCGCCGAGCGCTCGCTCACCAACAGGGGCAAGATGGGGTGGGTATAGGGGCTGGTGGTCAGCTCCAGTTGGCCGCTGCTCTGCAGTTTGGCGTGTTGGGGCAAGATGGCGCCGAGGATCTGTTGTTGCTTGGCGTAGATCCGCTGCCGATCCGCCAGGGTAAAACCGGATCCCATCTTAATCCAGCCCTCGATCTCAGGATCCTCCTGAAAGAGGGGATCAAACCAAGACAGGTTGTGCCAGGCCAGCAGATCGCTGAAGTCCTGCGGAGTCCAGTACTGCAGACACCAGTTCACCCCCTGAGATTCCCGTTGGTTGTAGAGCTGCCGGTAACGGGGGTAGGGCTCGATCATGGTGGGGTAGTGGCTGTCGAAAAAACGCTCGACCACAAAGCGCAGTTGATCGGGGCTGAGCTTTTCGACAGGGGATAAGGTCAGTTCCAGGTAAGGATCAAAAGCCGAGCCGGCTACGTACTCTTCGATTTGCACAATCAGGGAGGGCACCAAGTTGACCGTTTGGTGCAGGCGGGGATAGCGCTCCAACAGCAACACCAAGTCCAGGTAATCTTTGATCCCGTGTAGGCGCACCCAAGGCATGCGATATTTACCCGCCACCGGACTTTTGTAGAGGGGTTGGTGTTGGTGCCAAACCAGGGCGACGTGCAGCGGGTAGGTCATGGGCGGTACCGGATCCAACCATCACCCGGATACTAGCCCATCTGTCTGGCTGGCGATCGTAAGAAACTCTTGAATGTCTGAGCTCTGCCGGTGTCGATGGCGGTGGGGAAAAGCTTGCCATTCGGCAGATTCCTCAGGAGAATGGCGGCAAATGGAAGAGCTGAGCCATGACTGCCGCTACCCACCTTCTGGAACAGTCGATCGTTGTCTTTTCCCAAAACTATTTGCCCATCAGCCGGGTCAATATCAAGCGGGCAATCGTGCTGCTGCTAACAGGCAAAGCCGAACCGCTCTCGATGATGAATGTGCCGGTGTGGAAGGTGCGCTCCCCCAACCAGGTCATCGAGGTGCCCGAACATATTCGCCTGACCATCAAGGGCAAAGAGCGCGCTTGGCGCGTGCCCCCTGTGAATCGGCGGGAGGTTTTGCGGCGGGATCACCACACCTGCCAGTATTGTGGCAGCACCCACAATCTGACCTTGGATCATGTCGTGCCCCTCTCCAAAGGGGGATCCCACAGTTGGGACAATGTGGTGACGGCTTGCGAACGCTGCAATCAACGCAAGGGCAACCGCACCCCTGAAGAAGCCAACATGCCCCTGCGCAGCAAACCCCGTGCCCCTCTCCACCC
>NZ_JANSIH010000348.1:0-3481 GCF_047462075.1 Synechococcus sp. R55.2 | reverse complement strand
GGAAGCCAAGGCCAAGTCAGTTTGCAGGCTATCCAGCAGGTTGGGAACGTCTTGAAGGGGATCCACCTGCAAGTCCTTCCAGTCTGGGGTGGCCGCCAAGCCCAGGGACAACCGACCGGGATCCAAGCCACCGAAATAGAACTCCTCTCCCACCTGCCCTTCCACCGGTTCCACTGGGATCAAGGGCAACTGGGCCAGATCCACCTGGGCAGGGATCCCTTCTTCCGCCCTGCTGGCAGCACTTTGGGGCAGGGACAGTTCTTCCGGCCAGATCAGCCAGCGCACCCCAAAGCCAATCCCCGCGCAGGAAAGCACCCACAGCAGCAAGACCCAGAGGGGCGAAAAGGCCCCGGAGGGCCGCGGCATCTCTTCCTCTTCCAAGTCTTCCACCACCTCTTGAATGAGCACAGGTGAAGGGCGCTGTACAGAGCTGGTATTCCCAAGCTGACCTGCTCGTGGGGGCGGGACAGAGTCCATGCGCTGCAAACGCTGCCAGAGGCGAAATCGCTCCAGTTCTTTCAGCACATCCAAATGCAGGTGGCTCAGCGCTTCCTGAAGAGCAGGTTGAGGAACTTGATGTGAATGGGACTGCTGTGCCGGAGATAAGGGTTGGGTTGCGTCTGGGGGAAGCGGAGAAGGACTCATAGACAGCCCACACTCAACTTAATGAAAGTCTGACAGCAAACAATGCCAGTCTACTGTTACAGCCGGGAACAGCTTAACAGGAGAAACCACCTTAGGAACAAGGATTGCCAGCGCTCTATACCCTGCCATAAATCACCATGCCATAAGGCTATGGCAGTCTTCTAGGGCTTTGCCTCCAGATAGAGGGCACGCACATCTGCCGGCAGGTTCTGAAGCAAGATCTGGCGGGCAGAGGCAACGATGGCATCCACATCTTCTGGGGCGAGGTAATATCCGTCAGCCTTGAGTTGGTCGGCAATGCGAACCGGTGACCAGCCAAACCGATCCCGCAGCAGCAGAATGAAGCGCAGATCTCCCGGCAGGGTATCCAAACCGGCGGTCAAATAACAGGCCAGTGCCGGTGAAAGAGAGGACTTTGCCCCGCCTCTGGTGGAGTTGAGGCCGTGAGAAGCTTGAGGGTGGGTGGGGATCCCATCCAAGGATTGGATCAGCTCACGGGTTTGCTCCGCCAGCCAGGGTCGCAGCACAGGATCCCCTTCGCCAGCCGCTTCTTCCACAAGGCTGTGGACATCTAGGCGCTGTAGGCGCGGGTAAAGCCGCAACCAAACCTGCTCTCGACAGGCAGCCCATTGCTCTGGCGGCAGATGCTCGGCAAGGATCCCGTCCACCCACTTGCAGTAGCGGCAAAACAGGCCGATGAAGTAGCGCGCCACCTCCGGCTGCCGTTGAAAGGCCCGCAGCAACTCCAGGTCGCTGTAGTGGGCTACCCCCCGCACAAGAGGAGCATCGCATTCCGGCCAAAAGGCGGTAGCTTCGGGCATGAGAATCTCTCCCGCAGGAAAATCCTTAGCTATTCTCCAGGATCTCCCGGCAGGCCGATAACAACTGCTCCTGCTCCGCCAAGGTGCGCAGGCCAATGCGCAGGTAGCGATCCCCCAACTCGGGAAAACTCAGACAATCCCGCACCAGAATCCGGTGCTGCCGCAACAGCTTTTCCTGAATCTGGACGGCAGAGCCAGGGCAGCGCACCAACACAAAATTGGCTTGACCAGGCCAGGGATCCCAGCCGGGCAGCGCTTGCAAACCCCTGAGCAAATGCTCTCGGGCCACGGGCAGCCAGGCGAAGGTGCGCCGGCGAAAGTCTTCATCGGCCAAAGCTGCCGCCACTGCCACTCCCGCCAATCCGTTGACGCTCCAGGGATCCCGCCACTGTCGCCAGCGCTGCCAGTGATCCGGGTGCCCCACCGCAAAGCCAATGCGCAAGCCGGGCAGGGTGAAAAACTTGGTGAGGGAACGGATGACGATGGTGTTGGGGTGAGCCGCCAGGTGGGGGATCAAGGTTTGGCTGCGGGGCATTGCCGACGGGCTGGAGTTTAAGCTCAGGGTGGGCTCCCCCGGCAAAAAGTCCATAAAAGCCTCGTCCACCACCACCCGGTCGAACTGGGGCAGGAGAGGCAGGATATCTTGCTGCGGGATGAGCTGGCCCGTCGGGTTATGAGGGTTGTTCAGCCAGAGCACCCGGTTTCCCTTGCCTGCCGCCGGAAGGGGTTCCTGCAGAAGGGTAAAACCGGCGGATCCCTGGCCGGGGAAAAAAGGCAGCGGCTTGATGGTTACCCCTGCTGCCCGCAGAGCCCGCGCATAATCCCCAAAAGCAGGCTGGGGCAGCCATACCTCCCGCCCTTGCGCATCCCGGGCTGCCCAGGTGAGCAACTCCGCTGCCCCATTGCCCACAAAGATCCACTCAGGATCGACGGCCCAATGGTTGGCCAAACAGATGCGCAAGTCCCGATAGTCGGGATCCGGGTAGCGGCTGATTACAACCGGGTCTGCTGCAGACAGCGCCTGAGTCAGAGCTTGCAAGACCGATTCCGGTGGGCCCAGCGGATTCAAGCTGGCCGAAAAATCCAGAATCTCCTGGGGAGAGCAGCCAGCGATTGCTGCTCCCCAAGCCCAATTGCCACCATGTCGAGGCTGCTCCACGCCCTACCCAGCAGCCGAGTCCCAACCCGGCGAAATTAAGATTTCCCCCCTGCTACTGCTTCGCGGAATGACTTGCCCGCCGTAAAAGTGGGGACGATGCTCTCTGGGATCACCATTTTTTGGTTGGTTTTCGGGTTGCGACCTTCCCGCTCTTTGCGCTTGCGAGCCTCAAAGGAGCCGAAGCCCACCAGGGTCACCTTCCCCTTGGGTTCACCGTTTTCATCGCGGGATGCGACCTCTTCGACAATGATCTCCAGTGCGGCGGAAATGACAGCCTCCGCTTCTTTTTTGGTTACATTGGCGCGATGAGCGACGGCATCAACAAGTTCTGCCTTGTTCATCCTGATCTCCTTCTGAGTTAGGCAATAGAGTTAGAGCGTTCTCCGGATCGCGGATTCGCTCAGGCGTTGCAGAGCGGCCACGGCCCAGAGTGTTCTCAGTGTGTGGGAGCGGGGCTTGCCCTGCAATGCGCCAAGGCGCCACTGGCGCGAATGGCAGGATTGTGGCAGTTGAGCTCCAAATCACTGACATATTCTACAGCTAAGTTAGGGCAGAAGCCTGCTGGGCAAGGGGTTTTAGGGGATCTTAATGCAATTTTCTGGGAGACAAGAGACTGCAAAGATGATTTTATACCTGCTCGGCTCGGATCCGACAGAAAGCTAGGGCTCACGACTCGGGTCGGAAGTAGGCCCGCATCACCTCTCGAAAGATGGGAGCGGCCCGTGATCCACCCCCACCGCCGCTGTTTTCCAGAAAGACCACGACCACCAGCTCAGGCTGGTCATGGAACGCCGTCCCGCTGTCCCGATAGGGGGCATAGCCAACATACCAAGCGTGGGATCGCCGCGGCGGATCC
>NZ_JANSIH010000347.1:0-3498 GCF_047462075.1 Synechococcus sp. R55.2 | reverse complement strand
ATTATCCGCCCACCCACCACCTCAACACCTCCCTAATCGGCGGCAGCGCCCGATGTCTAAAAGACACACATCCCAGGTGGTGCGCTTGGTGCCCCCCTTGATCGTCACCCCGGCAGAAATTGACGCGGCTCTAGCGATGTTGGCATCGGCTTTGCAAAGGTTGGCCGCCTCCCTTGGCCATTCCGGGGCAGCCTAGCCTCGCCAGACTTGCCGCAGAAATGCCTGCAACTGCTGTCGGGCAGAGGGCTCGTGGGGAGCGGGATCCCTTGCCTGCTCCAAAAGGGGCAACACCTCCTCCGCATAGGCCGGGACAAAGCCGGCAGCAGGCCAGAGCAAATCCGAGGTGGCCCGCAGGTTCAAGACTTGGGATCCCTGCCTGAGCAAGAGAGGTCGCACCCAGAGCAATGCTGGGGATCCCGCCGCAAGATTGTGGAGAGAAGCCTGAATCAGCTCCACATAGAGGGTGGCTTGCGGCCCTGGCAGGGCGAGGATGGGACGGGGTGAGGGTGGAGTGCTGCCCACCTCCACCGGGGCAGGCAAAGGGCGGCTTCTGGAAGGGATATTCTCCACAGAGCCACATCGGGCGGGCAAACGAGGCAACAGGGTCATGCAATCGTTAACTGAAGACGATATGGACTGTACTGATCCTAATCGATGGCCTCCTTACTTTTCTTTGGCAGGCGGGTTGGCCGGGGATCCCGTCTTTGCGGACATTTCGTGAACCCGATCTTGTGGCATGGTGCTAGGTAGCTTTCTGATCAGACTTGGACGGATCCCGCCATGATGCACACTTTTGTCCCGCCCCACCGCTTTTTCCCCTACCTGACCTGGACAGAGATCCAGGCCATGCCCGATAAAGAGAACGTGGTGATCATCCAGCCGGTTGCCTCGATTGAGCAACACGGGCCCCACCTGCCCCTGGTGGTGGATGCCTGCATCGGCACGGCGGTCATCGGGCGCGCCATGGAGAAGCTGGAGCCTGAGATCCCGGCCTATGTTTTGCCCACCCAATGCTACGGCAAAGCCAACGAGCACTGGCATTTCCCCGGCACCATTACCCTCTCGGCCCAAACCCTGATGGCGGTGCTGACGGAAGTGGCAGAGAGCATCTACCGAGCTGGGTTTCGCAAGCTGGTATTCCTCAATTCCCACGGCGGCCAGCCACAGGTGCTGGAGATTGTCGCCCGCGATCTTCACCAGAAGTATGAAGATTTCATGCTGTTCCCGGTGTCCGTCTGGCGGGTTCCCCACGAAGGGCGAGAGCTGTTTACCGAGAAAGAGCGGGAATTGGGTATTCACGCCGGCGATGGGGAGACCAGTATGCTGATGCACCTTTTGCCCGATACGGTGCGAACCGACCGATTGGTCTGCGAATATCCCCACGATCTGCCGGAAAACAGCTTGCTCAGCATGGAAGGGCGGATCCCTTTCGCTTGGGCAACTCGCGACCTCACCCAGAGCGGAGTTTTGGGCGATGCCACTGCCGCCACGCCGGAGAAAGGCAAAGTTTTGGTGGAGTCCATGTCCGATAGCTGGGTGCGGCTGATCCGAGATCTGCACAGGTTCCAGCAGCCCAAGGCTTGGCGCAAAGCCCCGCTGCCGGTCTAGGGATCCAGGCAAAAGACCTACGGCCTGCTTTGTGAAAGGCTTTCGCCAGAACTGGCCGACCAAGATACGACCTGCTGACGCGATCAGGGCAGCTTTTTGCTGGGCTGCTGCAAACTCTATCTGCCCAATGGGAAAGGGTGATACCTTGGCCCCAGAACACACCCGTTCTGGTGGAAATGGGGTGGATTTGGGCAAAGTTCACCTGGCCACTGCCCATGAGGGTATGGATATCTTCATCGCTAACGGTCAGGAGCTGCAGTCGAAGCGGCAGTACCCGGAAAGTCGAAGGGGAAGCTGGCCCAGTTGCTGCGTTGCAGGCAAAAGGGTTCGCGGCGGTATCGCCGACTGGTTCGTCATCTTTCCTGTCGGGCCCAAGCTGTTCGCCTCTGGCGGCGGGGAGCGCTTGAAAGAATCCTCGCCCTCTGGGTCAAGACTCAATTAACCAACGGCTCCAGCCCCCGCAAACACGCTGCCGATGCGGCGCATCGCCTCTTCCACGTTGGCGCGGCTGTTGAAAGCTGACAGGCGCAGATAGCCCTCTCCGGCGCTGCCGAAGCCAGAGCCGGGGGTACCCACCACATGGCAGGTGTGCAACAGCTTGTCGAAAAACTCCCAACTGCTCAGCCCAGCGGGTGTTTTCACCCAGACGTAGGGGGCATTCACGCCGCCATAGACTTGGATCCCCACCTCGGCCAATTGCTCGCGAATGATGCGGGCATTTTCCAGGTAAAACTGCACCAGACCTCGCACCTGCGCCTGCCCCGCTTCGGAATAAACTGCCTCTGCCCCTCGTTGCACAATGTAGGACACCCCGTTGAACTTGGTGGATTGGCGGCGATACCACAAGCTCCACAGATCCACCCAGGATCCATCGGCAGCTTGCCCCCGCACAGACTTGGGCACTACCGTAAAGGCGCAGCGGGTGCCGGTAAACCCAGCGGTTTTGGAAAAGGAGCGGAACTCAATAGCGCATTCCCGCGCCCCCGGAATCTCGTAGATGGAGTGGGGGATCCCAGGCTCGGTGATGTAAGCTTCGTAGGCGGCGTCGAACAGGATCAAGGAGTTGTGGGCACGGGCATAGTCCACCCAGTTCTGCAGATGCTCCCGCGTGGCCACTGCACCTGTGGGGTTATTGGGGAAGCAGAGGTAGATCACATCCACCTTTTGGCTGGGCAGGCTGGCGGTGAAGTGATTTTCGGCGGTGATGGGCAGATAGACTAGGCCCTCATATTCGCCGCGTTCGTTGGCTGGCCCTGTATGGCCCGCCATCACGTTGGTGTCCACATAAACCGGATAGACGGGATCCGTGATGGCAATGGTGTTGTCGTGGCCGAGGATATCCAGGATGTTGCCGCAGTCGCACTTGGAGCCATCGGAGACGAAGATCTCGGAAGCATCGATATCGCAGTTGCGAGCTTGGAAGTCGTGCTGGGCAATGGCCTGGCGCAGCCACTCATAGCCTTGTTCTGGCCCATAGCCGCGGAAGGTGGCCCGTTCCCCCATCTCTTCCACCGCCCGGATCATGGCTGTCCGACAGGCTTCCGGCAGCGGCTCGGTGACATCGCCAATGCCCATTTTGATAATTTGAGCTTCGGGATGGGCGGTGGCAAAAGCCTGCACCCGCCGGGCGATCTCGGGAAAGAGATAGCCGGTCTTGAGCTTGAGGAAGTGGTCGTTGATCCTGGCCATGGAGGTTTGCCGAAGAGGAGGTCATCGGCTTTTCAGTGTAGCTGTTCGCGCTAGCGGGACGGAGTCCTTAGCCGGTTCCGGGCCAGAACTCTTCTACGTCGCGGTTCCCCTGCCCATAGCAACAACCCCGGCGGAGGCGGGACGGAGTAGGATGCTACCTTGGCAAAGATCCTTTGGAGAGCAGGGATGAAGCAGCAGAGG
>NZ_JANSIH010000346.1:0-3503 GCF_047462075.1 Synechococcus sp. R55.2 | reverse complement strand
ACTTGCCACCGGTGTCTGCACATCCATCCCGACCCTGCGCGATCCTATCGCAGTGAGAAGAAGTTTGAGTGTGAGCATTGTGGATGGGAAGGGAATGCGGACTTGAATGGGGCAAATATGATCGCGCTTTTGGGGGCTGCTGTAAACCAGCCCAGAGGCTAAGCCTACGGCTGGCTTCGCGAACGTGGTTGGCTTGCCAACTACAGGGCTACCGAAAGCCCGCTCTCTATCTATACGTCAGCATGAGTGCGGGAGTATGTCACGTCTCAAGACCAAAATCTGAGGCTTGGCTTTGATCTATGGCCGAGCCATAAGCCATGCCGGGGAGCCAATGAAGAAGACTCTCGGCCACCCCGGCGCTCTGGGCGATCCCAACCCCTATCGCCAACCTGCCCGATCCATGACTCTTAACGCATCAGGGGTGACACGGCCAATGCTGGCAGCGTTGATCGTGTCTTCCTTAAAGGTGCCAAAGCTGGCCACCACCGAGTCGATCTCGGCCCCTGGCAGCACTGGATACTCGTTGTTGCTCTGGGCAAAAATGGCCTGCGCCTCTGGCCCGGAGAGAAACTCCAAAAATTGGATGGCCGCGTCTTTGTTGGGAGCTGTTTTCAGAATGCCGGCCCCGCTGATGTTGACGTGGGTGCCGCGATCCTCTTGGTTGGGGAAGAAGACGCCGATTTTCTCGGCTACGGCGCGATCTTCTGGATTGTCGGATTTGATCAAACGGGGCAAATAGTAGGTGTTGGCCAGAGCCACATCTCCCACTCCGGCGGCCACGGCCTTGATCTGATCCGTGTCTCCCCCTTCCGGCGGACGAGCAAAATTGGCTACTAAACCCCGTGCCCATTGCTCTGTTTCCGGGATCCCGTGGGCCAAGATGATCGAGGCCGTCAAGGATTGGCTGTAGACGTTGCTGGAGGAGCGGGTGAGCACCTTGCCCCGCCATTTGGGGTTTGCCAAGTCCTCATAGGTGGACAACTCCTTGGGATCCACCTTGTCTTTGTTGTACATGATCACCCGCGCCCGCTTGGTGAGGCCAAACCAGTACCCCTCTGGATCCCGCAGAGACTCGGGAATATTTTTGGAGAGCGTCTCCGACTGGATGGGTTGAAACAAGCCCTCGTTCTGAGCGCGCCACAACCGGGCAACATCCACCGTCATGAAGATGTCGGCGGGGCTGTTGGATCCCTCGCTGCGGATGCGCTGGACGATCTCATCGGCGTTGCCCTGCACCCAATTCACGGTAATGCCCGTTTTCTGCTTGAAAAGTTCGTACAATTTCTCGTCTGTGCCGTAGTGCCGCGAGGTGTAGAGGTTCACTTCCCGATTGGCGCCATGGGCCGGACGCAGAAGAGACCCTGCTGCCAGAGCCGCAGAACCTAGCGTGGCTCCACTGACAAATTGCCGTCGCGATAAGCGCATACCCAACTCCTAAGTTCAAAAACATCTCAAGAGACACAGCTCCACCGGCCAGGCTCTCTCTGAGAAAGCACCGGAAAGCCAAGCCCAAAGGACAAAGACAGTCCCCGCAAGCCTCACTCTGTTGGCTCTTATCTTGGGCCAACCTTATTGAGACTTTTATTCAAGAACTTTGCCTTGAGGCAATGATAGGAGATCTCAAGTACCAGGTCAAGCTCTTGGGAGTTGTTCTCACTTCTCACCCTTTGGGATGAAACTGGGTGGCTTCCCCTTGTCCTCGACAGCGCCTGAGATGGCCAGCAACGCAGCCGGTCTTGTTGAGCAACGGGTCTCTACCCAGGGCTTTGCGGTCAGCGGTATTGACAGCACTCGCGAAAGCTGAAGAGGCTTCGGGTATAAAGGGAGCAGGGTAGATGACAGAGCTATGGTGAGCTCCCTTTCGAGATCGCCTCATGCACAGGTGCAAGAGAACGGCAGGGATCCAGGTGTCTCTATCCTGGTCTGCGGCTACAACGATTTGGTGGAGCTCACTCTCCAAGCCCTAGAAGCTTTTGGACATCGCGCTGTAGTAGTTGCTCCCGATCTGCCCCCTCATTTGGAAGAACAGTGGCAATACCTACAGGCGGATCCCCGCCAACCGGGGGTGTTGCAGCGGGCTGGGATCGAGCGGATTAGGGTGGCGCTGCTGCTGGAGGACGATGACCAAGCCAACTTTGAGCTGGCTTTGCTGATTCGAGATCTCAACCCACAGGTGCGCGTCGTCTCGCGTCTGTTCAACCACAGCCTTGCCCGCTATCTCGACTCGGCTTTGCCGCAGCATTTTTCCCTATCGGTGGCGGCTTTGGCTGCCCCGGCTTTTGCCCTCAAGGCCGTTTCCGACGAATTTGTTGGCTACTTTGAGCTGCCCCAGTTGGAAGCCCAGCCGGCCACACTCCCGCCAGAGCTGGCAGATCCGGCTTATTTCGTCTCAGACCAAGAGACCAGCCTCTGGAACGTGGTGGAGCTGACCATCGGATACAACTCCCGCCTGCTGCATATGTCCCTCTCGGAGCTGGAGGAAACTTTTGGGGCGCGGGTGCTGTTTCATTACCCGGTGGATGGGCTTTCTGACTTTTCCAAACAGCGAGTTTTCGACGACTTTGACCACGAGGCAGAGCTGCTGGAGGGGGATCGCGTTTTGGTCATTTGCGATCCCAGAGCCTACCTGCAACTGTTGGAACGCAACGGGCGACGGGGCTCCTCACGGGCACAGCGCTGGGCCAGCGGCCAGATGCAGGACAAGCGACAACAACGGCAAGGCAGGTTGCTGGGGCAGGGATCCCTCGTGTCTTGGCTGCACAGGGGAGTGCAGGGACTCCTGCAGGTCAAGCCCATCGTGCGCACCCTCACCTTCACCCTGGGGGCCATGTTGGTGCTGGGGGTGATCAATTTCAGGATGATCGGCAAACCCGTCTTCGATGGGCTGTTGCTGACGATTGTGGTGCTGACAGGGGGCTACGGGGATATCGAGGCTTTTCAACAGCCGGAAACGCCGCTGGGGGCGAAGGTGCTGGCGGTGATGATGACCTTGGTGGGGGTTGCCCTGGTGGGGTTGATTTACGGCTTGGTGACCGACAAATTGGTGAGCAGTCGCTTTGGCTTGGGCCAGGCTGCCCGCATGCCCAAACAAGACCATGTGGTGATAGCGGGGTTGGGGCGGCTGAGCTATTTGGTGCTGCAGTTGTTGCGGCAGATGGGCTATGAGGTGGTGGCTGTGGATCCTCATACCGAGAACCCTCTGCTGGAGGCGGCGGAACGGGAGGGGGCAGTGGTGATTCGTGGGGATTACGCCCTGGCAAGCACGCTGCAACAGGCTCGCATTCAGGGCAGCCGCTGCCTAATCTGCACCACCCCTGACGATCTCACCAACCTGGAGACGGCCCTGACGGCCCACAGCCTGCAACCGGGGATCCGCACCATTTTGCGGGTTACCGATCCCGAATTGGCCGCTCGGATGCAGCGCCACATGCAGACCCTGGGGATCAGCTACAGCGCTACCGGGCTGGGGGCACGGGCTTTTGCCACCGCAGCACTGGTGGGAT
>NZ_JANSIH010000345.1:0-3504 GCF_047462075.1 Synechococcus sp. R55.2 | reverse complement strand
ACCGGGTCAACGGAAGAATCAGGGTTTGAGGCTTGTCGCCGACCCTGTCGCTAACTGGGTTGGTGTAGAAATTGACATGGATCCTCCTGCCCCCCTTGAGGTTGCTGGGGAGCTGCCTCTGAGAAGCGGAAGCAGGGGGCCAATGAGGGCAAGATGAGAGGCTAGGGAGCGACGACATAGCAATCTTGGGAGAGGCGCTCGTTGCCTCCCCACTTTGCCAGCTTGCTTCCGCCGCAGGCAGGTATGAAGACCGGGCTTGAGACCCGGTTTTTAGGTAAAACTCCCTGAGTAAAAGTTCTCAATAGAAACTACCAAAGTTACTGCAGGAGCTGGGATCCCAATTTGGGAAGCTTGAGAACCCTAAATGCCTGGGGACTTGCTGGGTGGGCTTTCTTCGGCTACTGCTTGCCTGCGTCGATCCCCGATGCCGCAATCACCACAGCATTCCGGTCGCTTGAAGTCGTCCCAATGGATGCAAGCCCGGCAGCCTTTCAGCATTTCCGGCCAGCGCTCCCGAATCAACAGTTGCCGCAGCCTGACTTCCCGTGATTCCTGAAAGGGGTTTTGGAATTGAACCATAGCTTTTGGGTTTCCCAGCTCTCTTAATCTGGTATAAAAGCAGATTTGAGTTTGGGATCGAGAAACATCAGTATAGCTTAAGGTTTGGGTGACCCAATCTTTTCTGCTGGTTCTAAGACAGCCGAGATAAATCAATCCACTTTTATCCATCACCTTAGGAAAAGATTTACCAAAAAATGTAAACAGTTTACACAAAACTTAGCCCATTTTTTCTCCGCTCAAAACAAAGGTGGGATCCAGTGCCAGCAGCATTTGAGTCCGACCGCGGTGTTCCAGGCGGTTCACCGCCGATTGAATCACCTCCACATGACGAGCTCGCACAGCGGCCAGGCCAGCGGAAAGGCCGTAGAGCTCATCCAAAGAGTTGGTCGTCGCCACGACCCGCCCGTTGGGGCTGAGATGGCTCCAGCAGGCTTCCAAGATCTCGCGTAGGGGGTGGCCTCCCTCAATGCAGATGCGATCCGGCGCTGGAGAAAGGTGTTGCAGACAATCGGGGGCAGTACCTTGAATCACCTGCACGTTGGCGAGGCCAAATTTCCGGCAATTGCTCTCGATCAGGCTGACCACCTCTGCATCTCGCTCGATGGCGATCACGCGAGCTTTGGGGCACAGAATGGCTGCTTCAATGGCAATGGTGCCTGTTCCGGCGCCGATATCCCATAGGCAGTGGTTCTCTCCCAGGCGCAACTGGCTCAGCACCAACACGCGCACCTCACGAGGGCTCATCGGGATCCCCGGGATGCGTTCAAAGGCAGAGTCCGGGATCCCTGGGGTGCGGTAGGGCCAAGAGAAGGCAGTTGACATGGGAAAGTAGCGTCGCAGAGGAAGTTTGCTTGCCATATCCCTCAGCATAGAGCGAATGCTCAACAGGCCATCTCCAACCTGATAGGGGTGCCGCTTCTCCCGCCCAATCATTGCCCAGATGGGCACCACAAACGCCCTCTGAGCTCAACGGAGTGGTTGGAGCAATTCCCAACCGGCAAAGCTGCAGTCCAAAACCAAAATGATCCTGCCCCCTTGAGGAATCGAGTTGGACACTAGGGAAGTTCTGGAGACAAGCGGGATCCCTTTTACCCAAGAGCTCATTTTGCGCCGGATGTAGCTGGTGCTGCCGGAAAAAGTTGTAGTTGGGGCAATGTTCAGTACAAGAGGATCTTAAGAACGTTTCCTTGAACTGGAGCCTATCAAACCATCCATCCAAAGAATAAGCTTTGCTCGCAGATACAGCCAAATCTCATCATTTGCCCGCAACAGGAATAGAACATATAGGCTCAATACGACGAAAACACACAGGTTCCCTAAAAAAGTGTAGGTTTGGATAATTTGATCGGTGCTCCAGCCAAAGTCGTAGTTTAGGCGGTTCATATCCCCCCTGGCATCTCCTTGGCCGCCCAACAAAGTTCCCCAGGGAACCTCGGCCAATCCCAGTCTGATGCTGTGCCATTCCCAAAAGCTTCTCCACAGGCTGCTGCTCGCGATCCCCAGCACGACAAATCGCAAAGAGTCCCATCGCCAACGATCTGGCAGGGGAAAATAAAAGCTGGCCATCAAAAAGGTGCTGAGATAAAACTCCCCTCCAACACCACCAAAGGTAATCAACAGATCCTGAGTGCGATTGGGCATCAGCCAGGTCATATAGAACTGGAATAGGGCAAGAAGAACGGCCAGCGCCTGTAGCCATCTCATCTGCTCCTGGCGGGCCGACCAGAACAGCAAAATCAGCAAAAAGAGGATTCCAAAATACACAAAGGGATCCCTCTGGGAGCTAACGCTTGTCCAGCCGATGGGCAGAGGCAAAGCCCGATACCCGCTCCACCAGGCGATGGTGGCATGGCCGAGCTCGTGAATCCAAATGTGCCAAGGCAAATGCAGCAACCGCAATAAGCCGATGTTGTTCACCATCAGGGCCACCGCAAACGCAGCCGGGTAAGCCCAAGCGTTCACCGACCAGTTGCCAAAAGAAAACCGATCCCAACGCCGCCGGGATCCCAGCTTTAGGCTCTGCCGCCAGAGCAAGCGTGAGCCGCGGAAAGCGCAAATCTCCACTTGATCCAGCCGTGGAATCCGCAGTTGCTTCAGGATCAGAAACAGTTGGGCGGCGGCAACTTGGGGGGAGAGCGCAGGCTGGTACAGGGATCCCAGCAGGTGGACGTGCAGGGTCTCGTCGGCAAAGTCTACTCGGGCACACCAGCGACGCCGCAGCAGCTCCATCCGCACAACCTGCACAATTGACTGGGCGTGTCCAGCTCGGGCCAGGGTTAGGAGATCCGGTGGTTTGGGCATCCCAAGATACCTCGCCGGAGAACAAGCAGGAAGAAGAAGGGGCGAGCCTCTACCCATCATCCCCCAGCCCTGCAGGCAAGAGCGGAATTGCGCTCCTTCCCAGGCTGCTCCGAGGGCAGGTTGGTATAGTTGAGGGCAGCAGGTGTGGGGAGTGGATGGAAGGTCATGCCTGAATTCGGCAAGCCGAGGTCAAGGCGGATATGGGGGGCGATGCTGCTGTTGAGCTTGGCGGGAGCAGGACTGTTTCCCCCTCCCTCTGTCCAGGCCCAGACGACCACAATCCCAGGGTTATCTCGCATCGACCGCTGGCACTACGACCCTCAGCAGGGGCGGCTGGAAGTCAATACACAGGGAGAGGTGCGGCCTTTCCTGTTTGTTCTGCAAAACCCCCCCAGAGTGGTGCTGGATTTTCCCAACACCCGCTTCGGACGGGAGCCCCAGACCCAGACCTTTGCAGGCCGTGTCGCCTCTGTGCAGATTAGCCAGCTTACGGATACCATCACCCGTTTTGTGCTCTATCTGCAGCCGGATCAGCCCCTCAGCCTTAACCACCTGCAACTGCTCACCGCCGGCCCCTCCCGCTGGGCCGTTCAATTCACCCAGGCCGCTCCCCCTTCGCCGCTGGTTCCCCCCTCATCTGCC
>NZ_JANSIH010000344.1:0-551 GCF_047462075.1 Synechococcus sp. R55.2 | reverse complement strand
CCCAGTTCTACTGTCGTTACTTCGTGGGCCCCAATCTTGTCCTGGACAACAAAGGTAAGTGGGGCAACAACCCCCAGATGGAGTGGTGGCGGGTCTGGAGATGGGATCCCTCTGAGTGCGAGTGGCAAACTCACGAGCCACCTGTATTGATCCGAAAGGGACGACTTCCCGAGAGGGTTCTGACCGCAGACCAAACGGAAGCAGAGGGCTTAGTGTTTGACCACTATGCCTATGCATTGCGAAAGCAGGTGGAGTTTAAGGAATCCTACTACGGCTACCAAGGAGCTGTCAGAGCTTGGGAAGAGTTGCAAAAAGCGGAAAAGCCCTGCTCCCTGCAGCCCTTTTTCCCCTGGGCATACGGGGATCCCTTGGTGGTAGAGGTGCGGCAACGTCTTCACCTATTTGTGGACGGGGTGTTCTTCCAGATGTTCCAAACTGGTATTGCTACAGTTTGGCGCAACTTACTGCGGGAATTGCCTCAGCTGGGGATTCGCATCACTTTCTACGATCGGGGTGGCATGGGAGAGCTACCCCAGGGTGTCGAGAGAATG
>NZ_JANSIH010000343.1:0-552 GCF_047462075.1 Synechococcus sp. R55.2 | reverse complement strand
CCGGCAGTCGGTAATAGGTCGTGATGCGACGCCCTTCGACAGTTTGAGACCGGTACGGCTGCACAGCTCCCATCGCGCCACTGAAGACGATTTTTTCAAGGGCCAACTTAAAGCGGTCGTAATCGGCCCGCGATTGAAACACAATGCTGGATCCTGCAAAGCGCTTGAGCCCCGGAGGATCCGCCGTTCCGGGCAGATCGGCCCGAGCCGGCCCCGCCTGGACAAGTAGAGCTGTTAGCGTAGAGAAAATAAAACCTTGCAGGGCATGGCGCCGCAAACCCACGTAAAAAGGCATGGTTGTCTCCCAGGTCTCCGGATCCGTTCCGGGTTTTCTGCCAGGAGTTTACCCTAGAAGGGATCAGAAATGCATATGCATAAAGTTAAGGTCAAGGCAAACTTTGTAGTCATTTAGGATTGAGATGAGATGACTGGGGTACCAAATTCTTCTCGCTTGCTAGGACTAAAAGTTTGGGTATGGGTGGGATGTCCTAGAATAAAGGGGAGAGGGAGCAGGCCACCGTTTTCTTAGCAAGCTGCCGGTGGATACAGGAA
>NZ_JANSIH010000342.1:0-553 GCF_047462075.1 Synechococcus sp. R55.2 | reverse complement strand
AGCGGCTGACAATTTCCAAATTGGGCTGCACCAGTTGCGCCAAACGCCGTGTATTGCCCGCATAGGTGAGGGGGATCAACAGATCCAGCTCCCCTGCCTGGATCCACTCTTCCCAGTTCTGCTGCAGCCTTTGCAGGCGCTCCTGCTTGGGCAGAGCATAGACAGCTGCCGAGAGGATCACGCGCGGGTTGAGGGAGCGGGCGGTGCGGGCAATGGCCTCCACCACCTCGTTCACCTGCTGGGTGCGGTAGCGGGTCCACAACTGCCAGAGGGAGCGATCCCTCAAGGGATCCAACTCCAGCGTATCGACGCCGGACAACTGCTGAAACCCCTGACGAGCGGCCCGACCGAAGCCAAACACCTGGCGGCTGGCAGCGTTTTGGAAGGGATAGCGGATGTAGTCCAGGTGGATTCCGTCTACCTGGTAGTCTTGCACTAGCTCGCGGGTAAGAGCCAGGAGATAGCTGCGCACCTGCGGATTGGCTGGGTCTAGCCAGGTTTCCGGCTGCCCGCGCGGGAACAGACGGCCACGATTGTCCAGATTGGCCCAATC
>NZ_JANSIH010000341.1:0-554 GCF_047462075.1 Synechococcus sp. R55.2 | reverse complement strand
GGGATCCCTCTGCCGGGATGTGGAGGATGCCCGTTTCCCCCTTTTGGTTATCGACAATCGGGATGACACGACCGTCCGATGTAATCAGGGATCCCGTATCGCCGGGTTGTCCACCGCCGGTGGGATAGAATACCGTCCGATCCAACTGGATCCCGTTATCCACAAGGGCAATTACCCGAGCCTGGCAGGTGGTGAGATAGGCCTCCGCCCGAAACAGTTCTTCCGTCATGAGTCATACAGTTGTGCTGTTGCAAACTGCCCTTCACCGTAGCCTATCCGGATCCCTGGGCTAAATCAGAGCTTGCCGGGCCTTGGCGGAGATCCACTCGCTGATGAACACAGAAACGAAGATCACAAGCAGGATCATGCTCACCTGATTCCAGCGCAGGGTGTTGATGGAAGCATCTAGCTGTAGGCCAATTCCACCGGCACCGACCAATCCAACCACCGTAGACTCTCGCAAATTGATATCCCAACGGTAAACTGTTACCCCGAGGATGTTGGTGATCACCTGCGGCCAAATGGCATAGCTCAGTACCTGAGCACCGATAGCC
>NZ_JANSIH010000340.1:39321-42713 GCF_047462075.1 Synechococcus sp. R55.2 | reverse complement strand
GGTTGGGGTGGTGTCCGGTGGCCACCAGGCCGGCAATATGGGCAATGTCGGCCAGCAGATAAGCTCCCACCTCATCGGCAATGGTGCGGAAAGCAGCAAAGTCGATTGCCCGCGGATAGGCAGAGTAGCCGCAGATGATCAGCTTAGGCCGATGCTGCAAAGCCAGATCCCGCACTTGATCGAAATCGATCCGCTCCGTTTGGGGATCCACCCCGTAATGCACCACCTGGAACCATTTGCCGGAGACATTCACCGGCGAGCCGTGGGTGAGGTGGCCGCCATGAGACAAATCCATGCCCATGATCGTGTCCCCCGGCTGCAGCAGGGCCAAGAAAACAGCAAAATTGGCCTGCGCCCCGGAGTGGGGTTGCACGTTGGCGTGAGCCGCCCCAAACAGTTGCTTGGCGCGGTCGATGGCCAACTGCTCAATCTCGTCGATAAACTCGCAGCCGCCGTAGTAGCGCTTGCCGGGCAACCCTTCCGCATACTTGTTGGTGAGCACCGAGCCTTGGGCGGCCAAGACAGCAGGAGAGGTGAAGTTCTCGCTGGCGATCATCTCCAGGTGATCCCGCTGTCGGTTGAGCTCTTGCTGGATCAGGCGGTAAACCAAGGGATCCGTTTCCGCCAGGATGGCCAGGTTATCCCGTAGGGTGGTCAGACTCTGGGGAGCAGCTACCATGATGACGCCAAGACCGAACTTCGCAGGAGAAATGGGCAAGGACTGCTTCGCCGTCGCAACAGCGTTGCGAAGCAACATCGTAGCATGACCCGCAAACCAGCAGTGCAGGCCCCGGCTTTTATACTTGGGGTCAACCGAGATGGACAGGGGCTGCTTTGTAAAGAATGTTGAGCTTTTCTTCTCGATGTCAGGGCTACCCCTCAAGCTACGGTAGAGTGAGGGGGCTGACTTTTGTGCAATTCCACTGTTAGGGAGTTGGCTATGACGGACGCGCAAGTTTTCACCATCCTGGCGATTGCCTTGGTGCCGGCAGTGATGGCTCTGCTTTTGGGATCCGCCTTGGCCCGTAGCTGAAGCCCCCTCATCCCCAGGGATCCCTTTGGCCTGCCCCGTCGCGACAGCGTTGCGGAGTAACAAGGCAGGCTTTTTTCTCTATCAAGACATGGAGAGTGTGGCTTGCGCTGTTGTGCTTGTTCGGCTGTACTGCCGTTGTTGGCTAAAGTTGAATTGATAAGGAGTATTCCCGGCAGCCAAGCAACTTGACGCAGGTGGATCTACAGCGGCTCCAGCGCGCCCTTTCTCTGGAAGCAGAGTTGGGGTTTACCAATCTCCAGGGGCGAGAGCAGACCTTCTCTCAGTTTGTGGGGAGCGTGTTTGGACAGGATCCCCCCTCCGACTGGGTGCTGGATGGAGATGACCGGCGACGGTGGCGAGAACTGGGATCCCGCTATACCTTGTACCCGGAGCTGGAGCTGCCCGAACGCCAGCACCTGGTGGCCGAAACTCGCCGCTGGCTGGAGCGAGTCCGACGTCAGCAAGAGCTGTCCCGACCGAGTTCCCACCAACCTGGCTCGTTTGCAGCCTCGTTGCCACAGCGCTCTGGTTTCCCTGCCGTAGGCGTAGCAACAACCCCCCCAGAGGCAGGGCGGAGCACGATTTCCCCATCTCTCCCCGCCGGCCTCAGCCTGGAGCAGCCGCTGCAGTTTCTCAAAGGCATTGGTCCCAAGTCAGCGGAGAAACTGGCACAACTGGGCCTACACAGCGTGCGGGATGCCCTCTACTACTTCCCCCGCGACTACCTGGACTATTCCCGGCGGGTGCTCATCCGCCAAGCCAAGGTGGGGGAGACCGTTACCCTTGTAGGGACGGTGAAAAGTTGCAGTTGCTTTACCAGCCCTAAGAATCCCTCGCTGACCATCTTCAACCTAAAGATTGCCGACAAAAGTGGTGTAATTACCCTCAGCCGCTTCTACAGCGGGCGGCAGTTTGCCCAGCGCAGTTGGCAAGCTTCCCTGGAGCGGCAATACCCCAAGGGGGCCCTGGTGGCTGCCAGCGGCCTGGTCAAAAAGGGCCGGTTGGGCCTAACGCTGGATAACCCGCAACTGGAGGTGCTGGGGGGAGAGGGCGAGGAGCTGGACAGGCTGGGCAAGATCTTGCCAGTTTACCCTCTCTCAGAAGGGATCCCCGCCGATCTGGTGCGCAAGGCGGTGCAACTGGCTTTGCCGGCGGCGGCCTTGGTGGAGGATCCCTTGCCGGCGGATCTCAAGCGGCAGTTGCAGCTTTTGGACTTGCCTGTTGCCCTGCAGCAGATCCACTTTCCTGAGACCCGAGAGCTGCTGGCCCAGGCCCGGCGGCGGCTGGTGTTCGATGAGTTTTTCTACCTACAACTAAGCCTATTGCAGCGGCGACACCGCTATCGTGCCCAAGCTCAGGCCATACCTCGTTACCAGCCGGCTAGAGGGGAGCTGTTGGATCGCTTCTACCAAATCCTGCCCTTTCAGCTTACCGCTGCCCAGCAGCGGGCCATCGACGAGATCCTAGCGGATCTGCGGGATCCCTTGCCCATGAACCGCCTGCTCCAAGGGGATGTGGGATCCGGCAAAACCGTGGTGGCGGTGGCGGCTTTGCTGGCAGCCATTCAATCCGGCTGGCAAACGGCCCTGATGGCTCCCACCGAGGTCTTGGCCGAGCAACACTACCGCAAGTTGGTGGAATGGCTAAGCCAGCTACAGGTGCCCGTCGAACTGTTGACCGGCTCCACCCCTCCCGCCAAACGCCGGGAGATCTTGCGGCAGTTGCAGACTGGGGAATTGCCCTTGGTGGTGGGCACGCATGCTTTAATCCAGCCGGCGGTACAGTTTCGCAACCTGGGGCTGGTCATCATCGACGAGCAGCACCGCTTTGGAGTAGAGCAGCGGGCCGCCCTGCAACAAAAAGGGGATCACCCCGATGTGCTCACCATGACCGCCACCCCCATCCCCCGCACCCTCACCCTGGCCCTGCATGGGGATCTGGATGTTACCCAGATTGACGAGTTGCCCCCGGGGCGCAAGCCCGTGCATACGGTGGTGGCTCGACCTGGAGATCGCCTACAAGTGGTGCGGCTGATGGAGCGGGAAATTGCCCAAGGGCGGCAGGCTTACGTGGTGCTGCCTCTCATTGAGGAGTCGGAGAAGCTGGATCTGAAATCCGCCATTGAGGAACACCAGCGTCTGCAGGAAAAAGTCTTCCCTCAGTTCCGGGTGGGCTTGCTGCACGGGCGCATGACCAGCAGCGAGAAGGAGACAGTCATCGAAGCTTTCCGCCGTCGGGAGCTGGATATTCTGGTTTCCACCACGGTGGTGGAAGTGGGGGTGGATGTGCCCAACGCCTCGGTGATGCTGGTGGAGCACGCAGAGCGCTTCGGGCTCTCCCAACTGCACCAACTGCGGGG